>CAMHHL010000030.1 GCA_946184925.1 uncultured Clostridia bacterium
GCAGAAATAATTGCACTATTCTTCCTGAGCACTTTGAAGAAAACCTCAACCGACTATTTGACGATATGTTGACACACAGCGATAATCTGACCGAAGATTTGAGTGCTGTTATTTTAGAGCTTAAATCAGTGTTGATACGGGAGAGTTTATGATAATATATAGAACAAACTTTAGAAAGGAAGTATAAAATGAAACTAAGAAAAATCATTGCAGGAGTTTTAGTCATGCTGACTATTGCTTCAACCACCGTATTGTCGGGTTGCTCGGGCTCTGATTCCGCGTCGAAGAAGCCGGCAGATACAAAGAGCGACGAGCTTTATTTTTCCGCTCAGGAGCTCAGAGAGTCGCCGAAGTGGGTGACTGACCTCGACGCGACCAAGAACGCGGAGCAGCTTATCGTAGTTGCCGGCGTTGACAAGACAACCGCGTATGTCACCATGCATGAGAAGAACAAGGACGGCAAGTGGCAGCAGCTTATCGCTACTCCCGGTTTCATAGGTCTTGACGGCTTGGGAAAAGCCAACATCAACGATTGCTACACTCCCGTCGGCACCTTTACAATCGACAAAGCCTTCGGTCTTGCCGACGACCCCGGCTGTCAGATGGAGTACACTAAGGTTGACGAAAACTACTACTGGTCGGGCGACGCGCGCGAGGGCATGCACTTTAACGAGCTTGTGAATATCAAGGACGTTCCCGGTCTTGACACCGAGAACAGCGAGCATATCTCGGATTTTGACTATGCTTATCAGTATGTTCTCAACATGGGCTACAACTCCGAGTGCAAGGAGGAAAACGGCTTTGCGTTCTTCTTCCACTGCTTCAGGGTTAACCGTACATACACCGGCGGCTGCGTCGGCGTTCCCGAAAATATCATGAAGTTTATTATGCGGCATGTTAAGCCCGGCTGCAAGATTACTATTGATTCGCTCAAAAATATGAAGGGCGACCTTGACGCCTGATTCAGCCATAGTTTGGGATATTGACTTTGAGTTTTGCATATTGTATAATATAATGCGATAATTTGATTCAAAGGAAGTATGAGTGTGAAAGAAAGGATAAGAAGCGTGCTGATTTGCGTGGCGTTTACGGCGCTGTTTGTCGGGTTTTGGAATCTCTTTGTATTCGCCTATTCAACGTGGATAACGCACAGCGGATTTGTTTTCCGCAGGGGAGAGAATTTGCTCTATCCTGCCTGTCTCGGAATTGTTGTTTTCCTTTTGCTTTTCATGTTCGGCGTTTTCAGGAAACGAAAATAATTTCAGCCTCCGCTTGGCGGAGGCTGTTTTTCTTAACCTTATCAATCCATCTGAATAAACTTTTTCAGAGCCTTGAATTCTCTGTCGGCAGCGAGTTGCTTGAATTCCTCGTAGTTTTCGGTTCTGTAGAATTTCATGTCGTCGCTGATTGAGCGCAGAATCGCGAACGGAACCTTGTTCATATAGCAAACATGACCGACGGCGCCGCCTTCCATCTCGCAGCAAACCGCGTCGAACTCAAACGCGATGTTCTCGCGCTGGCGAACGTAGGTCACGAACATATCGCCGGTTGCGATTCGTCCGATTTTGACGTGAGCTCCGAGCCCCTTGCAGCATTCGGCGAGCTTGTCGCAGGTTTCTTTGTCAGCCGGGATGTCAATCCTGTCCTCATCGACAAAGTGAATCTGTCCCTTCGGTTCCTCAAGCGCAGTGCGGTTGAGGTCGTGCTCAACGCAATCGCTTGATATAACGATGTCTCCGACGGTCAGCCCCTTGACAAGACTTCCGGCAATGCCCGAGCTGATGATGACGTCGGGCTTGAACATGTCTATCATTATCTGGGTTCCGACGGCGGCGTTGACCTTGCCGATTCCGCATTCCAGAAGCACGATGTCCTTGTCAAAAATCTTTCCGCTTATGAACTCGAGTCCTGCCTTTTTTGTGACCTCGGGTGTTTCCATAAGCTCCTTGAGGTTGTTAATCTCAATTTTCAGCGAACAGATAATACCAATCATTTTCAATTCATCTCCTGTTATGAATTTCGGAAAGCCGAGCTTTCCGTCCGTTTTTGAGCCTTTGGCTCCTTACTTTTTTATTTTATCAAATTACAATTCATATTGCAATAACTTTTCGCTGATTGTGCGCTTATAATTGTTGTTTTGGTTATAATAATTTTGTGTGCGCAAAATTGCTTTTTCTTTATGGACATACAGAATATATTATGATAAAATACATTCAAAGTATTAACGAAAGAGGTAATAATATGAAAAATGCTCTGGCAATGTTATTGGCTATTGTTATGCTTGCTTCGGTATTCACCGGCGTTTCGGCGACAGCCGCCGAAAGCAAGGCGCAGGAATATCTCTCCAAAATGACAACCGAGGAGAAAATCAGTCAAATGATTATGCCTGCGTTCCGTTATAATACCGATGACCCGGATAACAGAACCAATCTCACCGAAATCACCGAGGACGTCTCCTCGGCGCTCGAAAAACACGGCTACGGCGGCGTGATTCTGTTCGGACAGAACACCGCCGAAAACGCAGGCACCGCGCGCCTTGTTTATGATATGCAGAAGGCAAACGCAAAGGCTGAAAACCGCACTCAGCTTATCATTTCGATTGACCAGGAGGGCGGCAACATCACACGTCTCGGTCAAGGCACGATTACACCCGGAAACATGGCTCTCGGAGCCGCAAACGACCTTGAGCTCACCAATAAAGCCGCTTCCGTAATCGGCGGAGAGCTCGCGGCTCTCGGCATCAACGCCGATTTTGCTCCCGACGTTGATGTCAACAGCAATCCTGCCAACCCGATTATCGGAATCCGCTCCTTCTCCGATGATGCTCAGACGGTTGCCCGGCACGGTTCCGAATTTGTGCGGGCGCTCAACGCGTCCGGCGTAATCTCCACTCTCAAGCATTTTCCCGGACACGGCGACACCGACACCGACAGCCACACAGGTCTGCCGCTGATTAACAAGAGCTATGACGAGCTCAAGGAAAACGAGCTGGTGCCGTTTAAGGCGTGCATCGAGGCAGGCTCACAGATGATTATGACTGCCCACATTCAGTATCCTCAGATTGAGAAGCAGACCTACAAGTCGATCCTCACCGGCGAGGATATATATCTCCCTGCAACACTGTCAAAGACGATAATCACGGATATTCTCCGCGGCGATATGGGCTATGACGGAGTTGTCGTAACCGACGCCATGGAGATGGACGCCATCAATTCTCACTTTAACAAGTACGACGCCGCCAAGCTCGCGATTGAGGCAGGAGTTGACATTCTTCTGATGCCTGTTGACACCTCGACAACCGACGGAATAAAGTCGCTCGACACATATATCTCAACACTGGCGGAAAAGGTAACGGGCGGAGATATATCATCCGAATGCGTTGACGCCGCTGTACTCAGAATTCTCAAGCTCAAGGAGAGCAGAGGTCTGCTCGAGCCCTATGCCGCCGCAGATGTTGACAGCATCGTTGAAAACGCCGTCAACAGCGTCGGCACCAGGGAAAGCCACGAAGAGGACTGGAAGCTTGCCGAGAAGTGCATAACCCTCGTCAAGAACGACGACAAAACTCTTCCGCTCAAAAAGGAGAACGAAAAGACAGTTGTTCTCGTGCCGTATGACGACGAAACCATACCGATGGAATACGCCGTGAAAAAGCTCAAGGCTGACGGAAAGCTTCCTGCGGGCACGGACTTTGAGGCTCTTTCCTACCGCAAAAAGACTCTCGACGAGGTTCTTCCGATGATTGACGGAGCCGACAACGTTATCTTTATGTCGGAAATCTACGGAATCTCCGCTCTCGACGGCGACTATGCAAGGATAGCGGACGCCCTCGCGGACAAGGTTCACGCTACAGGCGGAAAATTCATCGTCATGTCTGTCAGCCTGCCCTATGACGTCGCACGCTATCAGTACGCCGACGCGATTATGCTCGCGTATCTGCCGCAGTCAATGCCGGAGGATCCGGGCGACAAGGTGAAGGAAATGGCCAAGTACGGCTCCAATATGCCCGTCGCCATGTATATGATGTACAGCGCCGATAACGCGCCGACAGCCAAGCTCCCGGTTAACATTCCAAAGCTCGACGAGAAGCACGCTCTCACCGATGCAGTGCTCTATGAGCGCGGATTCGGGCTCACATATGAGCCTGAGAAGAAGGACATCTCCGGTCTTGCCGTCAAGCTCTCAAAGACCTCATACACCTACAACGGCAAGGCGAAAAAGCCTTCCGTAACTGTTGCAGGTCTCACGTCGGGCGATTTCGCTGTTTCCTACAAGAACAATACGAACGCCGGAACCGCAACGGTCACGGTCAAGGGCACCGGAAGCTACACCGGAAAAATAACAAAGACATTCAAGATTGCAAAGGCTGACAATACTATTGCCGTAAAAGCAGTTGCAAAGTCCGTAAAATACAGTACGCTGCGCAGGAAAAACGTCACCGTCAAGGCTCTGACGATAACGAAAAACGTCGGCGCCGTAACCTGCAAAAAGCTCTCCGGCAATAAGAAAATTACCGTTGCAAAGTCGGGTAAGCTTGTTGTAAAGAAGGGCTTGAAGAAAGGCACCTATACTGTCAGGATTAAAATTTCAGCCAAAGGCAACACAAACTACAAAGAAAAGAGCTTCAACAAAGCAGTGAAGCTGAAAGTCAGATAAAATAACAGAGAGGATATAACATGGAATTATTGAACGGTTCACCAAAGGATATGAGCGGTCGTCAGGACAGAGAAGTGCGCTCGTATGAGCTTCTCGACAAGCTCAACGTAGAATTTGTCCGCACCGACCACCCCGATGAGCCGGCGACAACAATGGAGGCCTGCGAGAAGATTGACTCAATTCTCAACGTTCGGATATGCAAGAATCTTTTCCTCTGCAACCGACAGAAAACAGTATTTTATCTTCTTGTGATGCCCGGCGACAAGCCGTTCAAGACAAAGGAGCTGTCAAAGCAGATGGGAATCAGCCGCCTTTCCTTTGCGGACGAAGCATTCATGAAGGAGATGCTCGACCTCTATCCCGGCAGCGTTTCTGTTCTCGGCTTGATGAACGACAAGGAGAAAAAGGTTAACCTTGTAATCGACGAGGATGTGCTCGGCGAGGAATACTTCGGTTGTCATCCCTGCGTCAACACAAGCTCAATCCGCTTTAAAACCCGGGAGCTTACGGAGAAAATTCTCCCGGCGCTCGGCGTAACTCCGGCAATCGTTCACCTTGACGGAGAAGCTCAGGCGTAGTCATGGAAGGGAAGAACGGCAACTATACCTACATTCTCAGGTGCGCGGACAATTCGCTTTATTGCGGCTGGACGAATAATCTCGAAAAGCGGCTTTCGGCGCACAACGGCGGAACAGCGTCAAAATACACACGCACGCGCCGCCCCGTCGAGCTTGTCTACTTTGAGGAATTCGGAACAAAGCAGGAAGCGATGAGCAGGGAATACCACATCAAGAGATTGACAAGAAGCGAAAAGCTAAAGCTTATTAACCTCGGCGGTTGAAAAAATGAAGTCTAAAGCGAGGTGAGGTTATGCACGACATCTGGAACCCTTGGCACGGCTGCAAAAAGTGCAGCGAGGGCTGTCAGAATTGCTATATGTATTTTCTTGACGAACAGCGCGGCAAGAACGGCGCGGAGATTTATCGCACAAAATCAGGCTTCCGCTATCCGCTGTCAAAGGACAGGCACGGAAGATATAAAATTCAAAGCGGCGAGCAGCTCAGGGTGTGCATGACCTCCGATTTCTTCCTCGAGGAAGCCGACGAGTGGCGCGGTGAGGCTTGGAGTATAATCCGTCAGCGCCCCGACGTCGTGTTCTTTCTGCTGACAAAGCGCCCCGAAAGAGTTCGCGATTGCCTGCCCTGCGACTGGGGCGACGGCTGGGAAAACGTTTTCTTCAACGTCAGCTGCGAGAACCAGAAGCGAGCCGACGAGCGAATTCCGATTCTGCTTCAACTGCCGTTTAAGCACAAGGGCATAATGTGCGCGCCGTTCATCGGTGAAATCAGCATAAGAGAATACCTTGCGGCAGGTCAGATAGAACAGGTGCTCTGCGACGGCGAGAACTACTCGGGAGCGCGCCCATGCCATTACGAATGGGTGAAAGGGCTGCGCGACGAATGCGCGGAGTTTGATGTAACATTTGTGTTTTGCGGTACAGGCAGGCGCTTTGTCAGGGACGGCAAAACATACAGAATCGAGAGCAGCGAGCTTCAATCGAGCCAGGCGTATAAATCGGGACTGAGCTATCAGGGCAAGCCGATGAACTTCAAGCTGACCAACCTGCTCGGAATGACCGTTCCGCCTCAGCGGTTGTATCAACCGTATTTCGGCGAGAAATGCCAAACCTGCGGCATGAAACCAATCTGCAACGGCTGCACACGTTGCGGAAAATGCAAAAATTAATCCTCAGGAACAAGACGCGTTCCTGAGGATTTTTCATTCATATATCATATGGCTTATTGAACAAAGCCGATTCTGAATCATTCACAATTGTATTTCGTCTTATACTTTTCCGTCAAGTGCGCATAGTCAGCGAAATGCGGTTCTTCTTGACGTCAACGGAGAGAATTTTGACCTTGACAATATCTCCGACCTTTAGCACCTCGGACGGATGCTTTAAGTATCTGTCGCAAATCTGGGAGATGTGCACAAGTCCGTCCTGATGCACTCCGATGTCGATGAACGCGCCGAAGTCGATAACGTTTCGTACCGTACCCGTCAGCTCCATGCCTTCCTTGAGGTCGTTGATGTCGAGCACATCGGTGCGGAGCATCGGCTTTGGCATTTCGTCACGAGGGTCGCGCCCCGGTTTCGACAGCTCACCGATGATGTCAAGCAGGGTTGGCAGACCTATACCGAGCTTTTCCGCGAGAGCTTTGGTTCCGAACTTGATTACTCTCTGCGGAAGGTCGCCGAATTTTGCTGATTTAATCTCCTTGTCGGAGTAGCCGGCAAGCTTCAGAAGCTCCTTCGCGGTGGAATAGCTCTCCGGGTGAACTCCGGTGTTGTCGAGCGGATTTCTGCCGCCCGGAACTCTCAGGAAGCCTGCGCACTGTTCAAACGCCTTGGGACCGAGCTTCGGAACCTTTTTCAGCTCCGCTCTTGATGAGAACGCGCCGTTTTCCTCGCGATAGGCTACGATGTTATTGCACACTGTCGCGTTAAGTCCGGAAACTCTCCGCAGCAGGGCAGGGGAGGCAGTGTTCAAGTCGACGCCAACTGAGTTTACGCAGTCCTCAACAACGCCGTCGAGACTCTCCTCGAGCCTTTTCTGGGGCATGTCGTGCTGATACTGTCCCACGCCGATTGCCTTTGGCTCAATCTTGACGAGCTCGGCGAGCGGATCCTGAAGCCTTCTGGCAATAGAAACCGCGCTCCTGAGCGTAAGGTCGAGCTCGGGCAGCTCTGTCGCGGCGAGCTTTGAGGCGGAGTAAACCGACGCCCCGGCTTCGCTCACTACCATATAGTAAACAGTGTGGTCGGCTTCCTTGATTGCGTCCGCGGCGAACATTTCTGTTTCCTTGCTCGCGGTTCCGTTGCCGATTGAGATTATATCCACGTTGTGCTTTTTTATGAGCTCGAGGAGCTTTCGCTTTGACTGGGCGATTTTCGCCTCGGAATGTGTGGGGTAAATTACCGCGGTGTCGAGCACCTTGCCGGTGTCGTCAACAACGGCAACCTTACAGCCGGTGCGGTATCCCGGGTCGAGCCCGAGAACCGTTTTGCCCTTTACCGGCGGCTGCATGAGCAGCTGCTTGAGGTTTGTCGCGAAAACCTTAATGGCGTTCTCCGATGCTGCATCAGTGAGCTCGGAGCGGATTTCCCTTTCGATTGAAGGGAAGATAAGCCTTGTGTACGCGTCCTCACCGGCGGCTTTCAGAATATCCGAGCAAAGCGGATTTGTTCCCTTGTCCACCGCGCGGTTTATCACGCTCAGGGGCTGCTCGCTGCCCGGCACAACAGACACCTTCAGGAAGCCCTCTTTCTCGCCGCGGTTAACCGCGAGAATGCGGTGCCCGGCAATCTTCTTGACCGGCTCCGAGTATTCATAATAGTTTGTATAGACGCTGTCCTTCTCCTCGTCCGCGGCGACGGATTTCAGCGAGGCGCTGTCGCGGAAGACTGCGCGCAGCTTCTTCCTGATTTCAGCGTCGTCGGAGAGCTGCTCGGCAATGATGTCCATCGCGCCGTTTATTGCGTCCTGAGCGGTGGGAACCTCTTTTTCCTCGTCAACAAATTGTCCGGCAAACTCCTGCGGGTTAAATCCGTCTTCCTGCTTGATGATTTCGAGCGCAAGCGGTTCGAGCCCGCGCTGCTTCGCGACTGAGGCGCGAGTTTTTCTCTTGGGCTTGTAGGGACGATAGATGTCCTCGAGCTCGCTCAGCGTCTGCGCCTTGTCGAGCACGAGGTTCAGTTCAGCGGTCAGCTTTGCCTGACCGTCAATCAGCTCGCGGATTTCCTCTCTGCGCTTGTCAAGTCCGCGCAGATAATCGAGCTTTTCGCTGAATTCACGGATGAGCTGGTCGTCCATGGAGCCGTGCATCTCCTTGCGGTAACGCGCGATGAACGGAATTGTGTTGCCGTCATCGAGCAGAGCGATGATGTTCTGAGCATATTCCTCTTTGATTCCAAACATTTGCGATAAAGTTACTGAATAATCCATATTTCACCTGATATACCTTTTCTTGAATTTTCATGTGCCGGAATATTATACCATATATTCTCCGGTTTGTCACTAAGACAAAACCGCTCGCCTTAACTTGAGGTGTTGCCCAATCAAATTTTTCCTTTGCCGCGTCTGAATATTGTAATGAGCACGAAAAGATGATATAATATCCATTGTAATTATCGGAAAACAACCCTTGAGGTGTTTGCATGAAGAATAAAATGAAAAAGCGCAGCCGCCTTCTGCTGTTGTTCTCCGCGGTTGTGATTATGGCGTCGCTCATCGTTACTGTCATTTTCGCGAGAGAATACTCACTGAACACTTATTATATCTTTCAGAACGTAAAGGTGACCGGCACGCACTATACAACCGAGAACGACAACGTTGAAGTCAAGTACGTCAGCACCGAAAACGATATTGTCAGAGCTACCTTTGTTCCAAAGTCATTCGGCGCCGATACAGTGCGGTTCTATACCGAAACCAACAACAAGCCGCTTGACGCGGATGTAACACTGCATTTCTTCTCGGGGCCGTTCGGCACTATCTTTTCGTTTAACTCGCTTATAGATTTTGAGGGCAGCCTGATTGTGATTTGTCTGGCGCTGCTTTTGACGGCGGCTTTTGCCGTGGCATTGCTGTTTTCGTTCGCGGATTATATCAGGTGCGCCGATTTCGGATATCCGATGGTTGCGTGCGGAGGTGTGGGACTTTTCTGTTTGCACCATGTTTTCGCGACAATCGGCACGCTTCTCGAATCGTTCCGTTTGAAATTCAGCTTCGGGCTCGGAGAATTTCTCCTGAATCTGACGGATTCGGGCGAACAGTTCAGCCAAAGTCTGGCGTTCGTTATGGCAGTGTTCTGCACAATGCTGATTATAAGCAACGTCTCTCTTGTCCGTCACGAGGGCTGCAGCATACGGAATCTGCTCGGTGTTTTTCTGGGAGTGCTCTGGCTTGCGGGCTATATTTTCAACAGATTTTTCTTTGGAAAATCCTTTGACGATGAATTCCGTATTTATACCTCAGTGTCAAACGCGATTTCCGTTTTGATAAGCTACTTTGAATGTATGCTGTTCTCGACGGCGCTTTCGGCATTTTTGGCAAGCCGGATAAAGCCGCCGCATGACAGGGATTATGTTGTGATTCTCGGCTGTGCCATAAGGAGCGACGGCTCACTCACGCCCATACTCAGAGGGCGCGTTGACGCGGCGATTTCCTTTGCGGAGAACCAATTCAAAAAAACCGGCAAAAAGCTGAAATTCGTCCCCTCCGGCGGACAGGGCTCAGACGAGATAATCTCCGAGGGAGAGGCGATGAAGCGCTACCTCATTGAACAGGGGATTGAAGAAGAGCGGATTCTCCCCGAGATGAAATCGGTGAACACCTTTGAGAACATCAAGCTCTCTCGAGAGATAATCGAAGCCGACGCCGGTTCCGACTATAACGCCGCATTTTCCACAACGAATTACCACGTTTTCCGCGGTTATATTCTCTGCAAGAAGCTCGGCTTGAAGAACGCGCGCGGAATCTCGGCAACGACAAAGTGGTACTTCTTCCCGAACGCGTTTCTCAGGGAATTGGTCGGGCTGTTTGTTGACAAGCGAAAGCTTCATATTTTTGTTATTCTTTTGATTATACTGATATTTACAGCCATCAACTTGATTGCTGCATGACTGAAAGGAGATACATATGGAATTAATACAGAGCTTTTCCGTTGACCATACAAAAATTGTTCCCGGAATTTTCACAAGCCGCACGGACAACGTGGGCAACGGCATCGTGACTACCTATGACGTCAGATTGAAAAAGCCGAACAGAGAGCCCGTAATTGACGTTGCGGCGATGCATTCGCTCGAGCACATCATCGCAACCTATCTCAGAAACAATCCCGGGTGGAAGGATGAGATTATCTACTGGGGACCAATGGGCTGTCTTACAGGGTTCTACCTCATACTCAAGGGCGACCGCCCGCCGCGCGAGATTTATGACCTCATTCTCGGCGCGTTCAAATCCGTAAACGATTCGGATGAGGTTCCCGGCGCGACTGCGGTGAATTGCGGACACTATCTTATGCACAATCTCAAAATGGCGAAGTGGTACGCGTCGGAATTTGCCGCATACCTTGAAGCAAACGCGGGCAAGCCGGAAATTTTCGAGTATCCTCACACCGAGCGCCTCGTGACCGACGAAGGAAAGCATTTCTTCGATTCATAAGAAAATTTATGAGCAATAAAAAATCCCTGCTGTTGACCGGCAGGGATTTTCGTTTGCTATTGAGCTTTCGGTATTAGACCTGAAATCAGAATGAAAAGTATCAGAATCGGCAGTACAAACTTGAAGTAATATATGAGACCTTTGCCGATTTTTATACCCTTTCCGGTGTTCGCCTCGGCGCGGAAGTTCTTGAAGCCCCAGCCGAATTTGAAGGTGCAGAACATGAGATACACCAGAGCTCCGACAGGAAGCAGCAGGTTGCTCACCAAAAAGTCCTCCGCGCTCAGGATGTCCATGCCGAAAATCGTAACGCCCGACCAGACGTTGAAGCCCAGCAGACACGGAAGACTCATCACGAAGATGAACGCGCAGTTGAGAATTGTTGACTTTTTGCGCGACCAGCCGAAGTTGTCGATACATGCGGAAATCGGATTTTCAAACACCGCGATGACGGTTGAGAGGCTTGCGAAGCTCATGAAGATGAAGAACAGACTGCCCCAAAGACGTCCGAGCGGCATATTCATGAAGATTTTCGGGAGCGCGACGAAGATGAGCGACGGTCCCTCGGCAGGAGCAATATTGAAGCTGAAGCACGCCGGGAAGATAATCAGTCCGCTCATTATCGCAACGAAGGTGTCGAGCGCGGTGATGCGAACCGCTTCGCTCGTCAGAGTGTTGTCGCGCGACATATAGCTGCCGAAAATCTGCATCGAGCCGATTCCCAGACTCAGCGTGAAGAACGCCTGGCTCATGGCGGCACTGACGATGTTCATCAGCCCGACCTTTCCGATTGAGCCGAAATCAGGCATGAGATAGAACTTCAAGCCTTCGCCTGCTCCGCTGAGGAACATGCTGTTGACAGCAAGCACAATAATCAGCGCGAGGAGCGCGAGCATCATCCATTTGCTGACGCGTTCCAGTCCGTTCTTGACGCCGCCAAAGCAAACAAGGAACCCGAGTAATACCGTAATTCCCATGAAAATCAGCATTTCCCACGGATTAGCCAGCATATTGCCGAACACTGCGTCCGCCTGTTCGACTGCGATTCCGTCAAACTCGCCGACGGCGAATTTCCACGCGTAGTCTATCATCCAGCCCGAAACGGTCGTGTAGAACATCATCAGCAGATAGCAGCCTGCAAGACAGAACCAGCCGTGAATGTGCCACTTGCTGCCCTTTTTCTCGAGCTTCTTATACGCTTTGACGATGCTCAGTCCGCTTCCGCGTCCGAGCGCAAGCTCCATCGTCAGAATCGGAATACCCATAATCGCCAGAAACACCAGATAAATCAGCACAAACAGTCCGCCGCCGTTCTGTCCGGCAATATATGGGAATTTCCACACGTTGCCGATGCCGATGGCACACCCTGCGCTGACTAAAATGAATCCCATCCGGGATTGAAAGCTTTCTCTCTCCATAAAATATTTTCCCCTCTTTTTGACTTAGCCTATCTATTATAGAATGGTCGCAGTGAAAATGCAATAGTGCGTTGTGATTTAGCGCAGATTTCTCTTATACAAAAACAACCGATGTCAAAAAACACCGGTTGTTTTCAATTTCAGTTTAGTGCAGATTTAGTTTTTTGCCATTTCAAGCTTTGTTTTGCGTTCAGCCTTCATCTTCGGGAGTTCCTTGTCAAACTTGAAGAACATGAATAGGATTATCGTCAGAATAAGGCATACAATCGGCACGCCGACGAACCCGAGCTGAATGAAGAGCTTTTCGGTTGCGGTCTGTATTGCCTGCTTTGGCTTGTAGCCGCCGATTTCCATGAGCGCAAGAATGATTGTAACGTTAAGTCCGAACGCAAGCTTTGCGAGAAAGCTGTCGAGTGACGAGAGGATACCCGCGGCGCGGATTCCGGACTTGAGCTCGCAGTATTCTACAACATCGGCGAGGAGAGCGAACCTCATTCCCATCAGGTAGCCGAGCGGGAACCATACGAGCGCTGTGCCGACGCAGAGCCAGACGAGGTTTGCACCGCAGAAGATGAATACAACGTTGCCGCCGAGGGCTATGATGTTCATGAGGATTGCAGAGTTCTTCTTGCCCATAATCTTGCAGAAGAACGGAATCGTCAGCTGACCGACAACCATGCTGATTGAGGTGACAAGAGCCTGAATCGCGATAATATCCGCAACCTTGAGACCGCCGATTTTGCCGATATAGTAGTTGTAGTAATAGAATACTCCTGCCTGCTTAACCGCGAATCCGAGCAGATAGATGAACATGGTGATAACAAACAGGATGTACTGTCCGTTAATAGCCTTGATGCCGTCCTTGAGCTTGACCTTGTCTTCCTTGATAGGCTTGACAACCTCGCGTGTGTTCGCATAGGAGAAAATCAGCAGCAGAACCGCCGCAACGGCAAAAATACCGATTGTCCAGCCATATGCGTAGAGGTCTTTCTTGCCGCCGAAGCTGTTGATGAGGGGCAGTGCGAAGAAGGTTACGCAGAAGCTGCCGATAGCCGCCATAACCATGCGGAAAGTAACGAGGATGTTGCGCTCGCTCTGGTCTGCCGAAAGGCTCGGAAGAATAGCGGAGAGCGGAGTGTTGACTACTGTGTAGCATGTGCTGACAAGGTTGAAGGTGATGAACGCCATGACAATCATCATAACCTTGTTGTTTGAAACCATCGACGGAACCCAGAAGGTTAGCACTGCGAACAGCGCGAGCGGAAGTGCGCCGATGATAAAATACGGACGGCATTTTCCGCCTTTGAAGTTGGTTTTGTCAACGATAATGCCCATGAGCACGTCGGTAATCGCGTCGATGAATTTTGACGCGAGAGTGATGAGACTTACAGCCGCTGTGTCAAGAAGCAGCGCGTCAGTGTAGTACACGGTCAGATATGTGCAAATCATCGGCCATATCAGGTTGCTCGCCATATCCGCCGCGCCGTAGCCGAGCCGCTGTCTCATTTTAGAAAATCCCATTTTGTAATCTCCTCCTAAATTTTTTAGCTTCTGCCGCAAATTTTATGCATATTATATCATAAAATCCTTATCCGTGCAACAAAACCACGGAAATTTATTTGAATGAAACTTTTTTGAAGAGGTTACATCGTTGTGTTCAGTTTTGCTGTAAATTTATAACGCTGTTTTTATTTCTAATCTTTGTCGAAGGGAACAATTTTAATTCCGAGCCAGATGAAGAATATCACCGCGCATATTAATACAATCGCGGCAGCCGCCACGTTCCATAATCCGACCAAAGCGCTGAGCGCAGGCGCGCACGCGACCAGAGCAATTATTTTTGCGAGCTGCGTTGTGTATTTTTTTGGGTTTTTCGGCTTGACGGAAACCCTCACCCGTAACGGCAGTATCGTATAGTCCTTGGAGATAGCCATAATCCCTGCGTACAAAAGAATTGCTCCGGCAAATATGCCCATTATGATTGAGTAACCGTATTCCATATCAGTAATCCTCTGAATTATAGAAAGAATAAATGTGTGCGTGCTAATCTGTTTCTATTCTACAATAAGCAACGGGTTTGTCAAGTGAATAAAATGCAGTTCGATATTTATTGAAATATGAGTTGCGGCATGCTATGATAATAAAAAGAGTTTTTCCCGAAAACACGGAGGTTAACCATGAAAAGAATTCTTGCGTACGGCGATTCCAACACATGGGGCTTTGACCCTGCGACATGGAGTTCTGCTTCGATGACATTAGAGCGATATTCCGAGGACGTCCGCTGGACAGGATTGCTGCAAAAAGCTCTCGGAAAGAATGCGGTTATTCTTGAAGAAGGCTTGTGCGGCAGAACAACGGCTTTTGATGATAAAGAATGCGGCGGGCGAAACGGGCTTGCGGAATTACCTGCAATATTGAAAGCAAATCAACCGCTCGACGCGGCAATCATCATGCTTGGCACCAACGACTGCAAAAGCGCATTTAACGCCTCGTCAAAAGAGATTACGTCCGGGCTGGAGCTGTGCCTTGAAAAGCTCCTTGATGTTGCAGCTCCTCAAAATATTTTGCTGATTTCTCCGCTTTATCTGGAAAAGGCGGCACTTGATTTTGGCTTTAACGACCAATCGATCTCAGTGAGCAGAGAGCTAAAGCAGGATTACAGGGATTTGGCGGATAAGTACAATACGGCTTTTATCGCCGCGTCGGATGTCGCCAAAGCAAGCAGCGCCGACGGTCAGCATCTGACAGAGGAAGGTCACCGCGCGTTGTGCGAGGCTGTATTGAAGAGCCTTGAAACGATGAATATCGGAATGGAAAATGAGCAAAAAGAGCAAATCGACATTGTATTTGAACCCGACGGAAACCGCAGCGCCGCCTATATCAACGGTGAACAGATCGGCGAGTGCGAATTCAGCGTTTCGGGAAATGTGTGGACAATAACTCACACCGGCGTTCGTCCCGAATACGGCGGCAGGGGTATCGCGAAAAGGCTCGTGCTGAGCGTCATAGATGCCGCACGCGCCGATAACTCCAAGATTGTTCCCCTTTGCTCATATGCAGCTAAGCTTATGTCAGGCAAAGAAGAATTTGCGGACGTACTCTGATAAACAGATAAAAACAGCTTCCGCAGAGAGTTTGCCCAAGCGTCTCAGCTATCAGCTTAGTATTTCCGTAAAGAATCATACCGTCTGCTTTCTGAAATCTTCAATATATTTTTTCACAACAGGGCGTATCGGCGGCGATATTTCGGAAAGGTCGATTTCATCGCAGGAGAAAAACCGCAGGTCTTGCATTTCACCGTCTGACAAATTCGGCTCACCGTGCCATTTCCTGCAAAGATAGATGATTTCAAAATTCGACACTTCGTCGCCGTTTGGATATATGTAATGCGCTTCGGGACCTGAGTTTACAAAGAATAACTCAAGCTCGTCCGCAACCAAGCCCATTTCCTCAAACAGTTCTCTTTTTGCACAGTCTTCAACATATTCATCAATTTCAACCGAGCCGCCCGAGTAGCTCCATTTTTTGTTATCGGAACGTTTCCCCAGCAGGATTCTGCCGTCCTTGTCAACACAAATAATGCTCGCTCCACACTGTATTATTGTTTTGTGTCCTACGATTTTTCTCATATCGGCTATATATCCGGTCATTGTTAATCTCTCTTTTCGTAAAGCTGTATATTTTTATTCTACCTTTATTTGTCAGAAAGTCAATACATTAAACGCTAATCAGAATGTTTAGTATGAGTAAAATAGAAAAGGCTTCGGAAATTGCTTCCCGAAGCCCGGTTTGTTGCGCTGTTTCAAAACGGCGGCAAATTTATTTGATGGTGAACAAACGACTGAAGCCTGTAAGCTCAAAAACTTCCGTTACAGCCGGAGCGACGTTTTGAACAACCATTTCTCCTCTGCCCTCCATAGCCTGCAACGCTCCGAGAAGAACGCGAAGTCCTGCGCTGGAGATATATTCCAAATCTTTAAAATCTAAAATCAGCTTGCTTGCGTCGTTAACTATTTCTTTGATTTTTCCGTCGAGCTCCGGGGATGTTAATGTGTCAAGTCTGCCGTCCAGCGCAAATGTGTATTCCGTTCCGTTCTGTTTCACATTAATCTTTAAATAATCTTTTGTGCTCGAACTCGAGGAAGCACCCTTGCTTTTTTTGCTGAAAAGTCCCATATTGTTATCCTCCTGTTTTTAATTGATATAATCGTTTTTGAGTGTTATTTTTCTCCTCGGCTCTCCGCGTCGGAGACAATCGGCAATTTATACCTTTATATATTTTACTATTTTATATCGTTTTAGTCAATGGATATTTGCGAATGTCACAACATTATTTGTCAGGAATATTGTCTTTTTGTGTTCGTTTTGCTATAATTATACTGAGATATAAAGAAACAAAAGAGGAATCAAAATGAATGTATATGATTTTGACGGAACAATTTTTCCGACTGACTGTTCGATAGGCTTTTGCATGTGGTGTATGAAAAAGCACCCCAAGTTGTATTTTACCTTTGCTCCGAAAATTATTAAAAACTTATTTCTGCGTAAAATCGGTAAGATCCCCGAGTATCAGATGCAGAGGGAATTTTTCGGTTATCTGACGCTGATTGATGATTATGAAGAACAAATCGAGCGTTACTGGGATAAAAACGAGGGCAAAATCGCGCCTTGGTATCTTGCGCAAAAGAAGCCCGACGATCTCATCATCAGCGCATCGCCTGCCTGTGTTATCGGACCTATAGCAAAGAGACTCGGCGTGAACTATATTGCTACGGAATACGACCGTAAATACGGAGTGTTTTTGAATAATCTGATGTACGCGCAGGAAAAGGCGCAGTACATAATTGACCACGGCTTTCCGATGATTGATAATTTCTATTCCGATTCACTCGCCGACACGCCAATCGCTTTGTGCGCCGAAAGAGCATTTCAGGTAAAGAACAAAGCCAGCACCGTGGTTGACTGGCCTGATTTGGACGACGAGACTCTCAAAAAGGTTCACGAGAAGGTCGATACGGGGTGGAGCGTCCATCTGAAAGAGTGAGAGGAAGAGTAAATGTATGTTATCATTTATGATTTTGGGACAAGCAGTGTAAAAACCTGTCTGTTTCAAATTGATTCACAAATCGACCTCATAGCCCGGACTTCCGCAGGTTATGGCCTTTACGTTTCCGATAACGGCGGCGCGGAGCAGGATACCGAGGAATGGTGGTCGGCAATATGCTCAACCACGCGCGAGTTGTTGAATAAGGCGGATATTAAGCCCGATGAGGTAGAGGGAATGGCGTTCTGCTCACAGATGCAGGGCGCGGTTTTTGTTGACAGGAACGGCAACGCTCTCAGACGTCCGATGAACTATCTCGACCAAAAGGGCTATAAGGAATACAGGGAATGTATGGGCAGCGGCATAATCAAGGTTTCGGGCTGCAGTCTTTATAAGCTGTTGAGAAATCTGCGCGTAAATTATGCCGGCTCAACGAGCGCCAAAGACCCGGTTTGGAAGTACAAATGGGTTGAAAACAACGAGCCGGAAGTATACAAAAAAATCTACAAATGGCTGGATATCGGCGACTATCTCGTTTCACGCTGTACCGGAAGAATCGTCAGGACGGCGGATACAGCCTTCGCGACTTTTCTATATGACACACGAAAGGGCAGGGAAGGCTGGAACAAAGGTCTTTTGAAGATGTATAAGGTCAATCCCGACCACTTGCCCGATATTATCGACTGTACGGAGCAGGCCGGCACGCTCACGGCAAAAGCGGCTCAGGAGCTCGGACTCGCTGAGGGGATTCGCGTGTTCGGCGGCGGGGGAGATACCAGCTTTGTCAATATCGGCGCCGGGTGCACAAGACCGGGAGATACGCACATCTATGTCGGGACATCGGGCTGGGTGTCAACCTTTATGGACCGTCAAGCGGTCGACATCAACGCAATGATAACGGGAGTGCTGTCCGCAAAACACGGTTACTTCAATTATTACGCTGAATTGGAGACGGCGGGGAAGTGCTACGAATGGGCTTTAAAGCATCTGGCGCTGGACGAGCTCGGCGTATATCCTGATAACAAAACCGTGACGGATTATTCCGAAACTGACTATACAAGCCTGTTTAACTATCTTTCCGAAGAAATCGAAAAGGCTCCCCCCGGAGCAAACGGAGTGATTTTTACTCCGTGGCTTCACGGTAACCGCTGTCCGTTCGAGGACTCGAACGCCGGCGGAATGTTCTTCAACATAAGGATTGAGAACGACAAGAGAGATATGCTCCGCGCTGTTTTGGAGGGCATTTGCTATCATATGCGCTGGCTGCTGGAGTGTCAGGAGAAAAAGGTTAAAACCTCCGATACCGTCAGGTTTGTCGGCGGAGGAGCGCTGGCTGAGGTTACGTGTCAAATGCTTGCGGATATTACGGGAAAAACCGTTGAGACGGTCAACAATACCCGTGAGGTCGGAGCAATGGGAACAGCGCTTGTTGTCGCTGCCGGAATCAGGGGCGAGGACGCGCTCGAATTATCGCGCCGCCTTGTAAAAGCCAATCATGTTTATAACCCCATCCCGGGTAACAGGGCTGTTTATGAACGCAACTACAAGGTCTTTAGAAATCTCTACAAGTCCAACGTCGTGAACTTTAAGAGGATAAATAACTGACTGTTGCGGAGGTGCCTGAGGTTGAATAAACGCAAAGAGATTATACGAAGCATAAAATTTGTGCTGTTCTCAGTATCTGCCGGGGTTATTGAATTTGTTTCATTCGCGCTGATGGACAGCTTTACACCGTGGGCTTACTGGCCTAAATATCTGATTGCGCTGACGCTGTCCGTGCTTTGGAATTTTACTTTGAACAGGCATTATACATTCCGCTCCGCCGGAAATGTACCTATAGCGATGTTGAAGGTCGCCTGCTTTTACGCAGTGTTCACGCCTGTTTCAACTATACTGGGAAGCTATCTGGCCGATACTTGCGGATGGAATAATCTCCTCGTGACGATTTTGAATATGGCGGCAAATTTGATAACCGAGTATCTTTATGACAGATATTTTGTTTTCAGGAAAACGATTGATACAAGCAAAAAAGCAAAGCGTAACGACGAGAGATAATTATACTCTTTTGATGATGTACAAGACGAGATAGATATGCGATTTTAAGGCAACTGATTGCTGCTGCGCGCCTTTCTTGAAATTATGGCTTTGATTAGGCTTTTGTATAGTCTGTAAAATTATAATATCATAATAGTTTTACGGAATCCTTTTCAAGCGTATCCATCACTTCTATTCCCATATCACGGCAGGTGATGTCCAGACCGTTTTCGTCGCACACCTTACAGAACGCTTTTACGATGTCCTCGTCCTCAAACGACTGCACGACCGATACGGTGAGCGCGTCGCCTACAGAGTTTACGCCGAATACTATAGGCGCGGTGATCGCCGGAATATAAAGCTCCATATCCTCAACCCAAGGCTGCATGCTTTCAGTGATGCCAAGCGCTCCGACATTGGTGATAAGACCGCCCAGGCTCCCGCGAACAGCTTTCTTTTCAATCATATTCTCCGGCTTGTCTGCGAAAATTTCGTCAAATGGCATTTCGCGGTACTCAAGTCCTTTTGCGGTGCGTTCGCTCAGCACCTTGACCGCGTTTTGCTTTGTGTTGTTTTGGGTGATCATACCTTTCATCACGGCAGCGGTTTGCGCAAGGCTCAGCCCCTGCATTTCGGGCGTGTAAAACGACAAAAACCAACCCGAAAAATTGTGCAGCGTGTCACTCGGCAGAAGCCGTCTGAAATTGGATGTGATACTGTTGATGAGAAGCTTTCCTTCAAGGTCGTATGCAGTCTGAAAAGCCTTGCACACAATCGCGTTGATAAGAGCGGTCACGGTAGAGCCGCACTGACGGGCAAATCCGGCAGCCTGCTTCAATGACATCGACAGCTTGAAGTGCCTGAACTCATATCTTCCTGCTTCATCCCAATATTCAACGGGAAGCGAAAACAGCTTTACTTCGCCAAACTGCGGCTGCTCCTGCTTAAAATCCTTGTCATAATATTTCAGGTGAGAGAGTTCTTCCTCTGCCGTTTCATCATATGGAGATTCGAATAGTCTGATGCTCTCGTCAGCCGTAACAGGCTTGCCGCACTCTTTAAGATAATAATACAATAGCGTCTTTATAAATTCGGTCGCTCCATAGCCGTCCGTTATACCGTGGTGAACGCTGAGTTTGAGAATATTGTCCTCACAGGAAACACTGTACGGAAAACCGTGAAGCTCTTCTGATGCGAGCTTTCTTTTTTTGTCGCCGATTTGCAGAACCGGTTTGTCGTCTGAAAGTTCATACACCAGACCTTTGCCGCTGCTTGCGAGCACCGAGTGAAAATTCGGATACCTCTGCGCGGCTTTTTCAAGAGCCGTCTGCATATGCGCGGTATTGATTTTCTCTGTCAGCGCAACTCTTAAAACAATCGTCAGCGTTTCGTTTCCGTTTGAATGGACAAAATGCCCAATGCTTTCCATATCAATTTGTTTTATCATC
>CAMHHL010000031.1 GCA_946184925.1 uncultured Clostridia bacterium
ACTATTGCTATTTTCAGTTATCCTGCAAAAAAAGTTATATTTTTGCAGCGTTACAAAGCAGTTTCCTATAAAGTCAAAAACGCCGCTCCAATCCGGAGCGGCGCCATTCTTATTATTTTATGCCGACATAGCCGCACTTTTCAATCAGCTCCTGCCCCTCTGAGGAGAGCAGCCACTTTAGCAGCTTATCGACATTTTTATTCTTGTTATCGGCGCGGTGAACCGCGAAGAACTTGTAGACGAGCGGATAGCTCCCGGAGCGGATACTATCCCTGTCCGGGAAGGCGCCGTTGAGAGAGAGCATCTTCACGTCGGAATTCGCGACCATATCGCCGAGGTAATAGCGGAACGAATAGCCGATCGAGGCTCCTGCAATCGCGAGAAACGACTTTGGAGCAATCTCGCGCTCGCCCATGAACAAATCCATTACGGTCTGGCTTCCGCTGCCCTTGAGACGTGTGACGGGGTTTATCGGGCGGTTCACGCCGCCGACATCAGCCCAGTTAGTAATTTTGCCGGAATATATGTCTCTCACCTCGTCAACCGTCAGGCTTTCGATCGGGTTCTTGGAGTTAACGAAGAACACAAACGCCTCGAGACCTATCGGGGTATATTCGAGCTCAACGCCCTTTTCACGGGCGTATTCCTTCTGCTCCTCGGACGGAGCAGCCGAAAAGAAAATATCCGTATCACCGTCTACAATCGCCTTGTAGCCGCGGACGGTGTTTTTGTACTGCATTTTGCTGTCAGCGGCGAAATTCTCGCCGTGATAGTTATCGTCGGAGAACTTGCCGCCCTCATAGGTTACCGAGCCCTCGGGATAGACGGAATCAATAACCGAGGCATAAACCGGCACAAGCGCGGCGGCGCCGTCGAGAACTGGGAGGTCACCGCTGAGCCTAAGCGACGAAGAAACCCGGGCAAGCTCGGATTCAGGCTCGAAGGGCAGGTACTTTTTGACGTCAATCATCTTGGTTTGGGATGTATCGCTGAAGTTGTTGCCGAGACGAATCGTCACGGTAAAATACATAATGAGATTAATCAGACAGAACACCAGAACAAGCGCCAGCAAAGCTGCAATCGCCCTCGGCTTTGAAATACGGTTTCTCATATCACCACAGCTCCTTTGAGATAAAATAGATTATCGAGGAATGCTGATATGCAAAAAAGTCCCACACAAAATGAGCGGCTGTCACAACTACTCCCAAAGCCAGAACGGAAAACAAAACTATATAAAAGGTCTTTTTATTCATATTCACACCTACATATGAGCAACAGCCATCCGGAGCATAATCCAGAAGCCGATGCCGATTGCGATAAACACACCGGCGATGACCGCGGAAATAATCATCAGCACCTTGTTGACCGACGGATTTTTCTCCTGTCCGGGTGCGGCATTGAAGTTGTAATCATTCTTACTGCGGTATTTCGCCAGATTAATAAAAAACACAATTGCCGAAATAATCGGAATTATAACAGGCAAAACAAACAGTGCCTCATACAGCATTGTTTCAGAAAACATAATATAATCCATAACGGTTCTCCTTACATATGTGCTAACGCGTCCTGCCACATAAAGTGAAGTCCCAAGGCAAGCAGAAAGAAAACGACCGTCAGCACGGCGAAGAGAATTGTCGCGTTGCGATAGGTTGACAAGTCCGTTCTCACAGCTTCGGGCAAAGAATGGTTTTTGTGCTTATGATATATCAGCGCAATAAGCGAAACAATAGCGACAATCGCGAAAAGAATTATCAAAATCGGAACTATTCCCATGAATAGAAACAATAACATAACGTCATCCCTTTGATTGAATGTTCTTATGTAATTACTATACTAAATTGCAGTATAAAAAGCAAGGAAAACTTATATTTGGGAAATTATTGTTGAAAAAATTGTTTTTTTGCTTTATAGGAGCTTATACTATTGCTATTTTCAGTTATCCTGCGAAAAGTTATCATTTTGCAGCGTTACATAGCAGTTTCCTATAAAAAAAGCCTTCCCTTGCCGGCTATATCAGCAAAGAAAGGCTACATTATATTATAACAACACGCAGTCCAAACTAAAAGCTTGGCAGGAGCGCTCAAGTAACAGGGGTAGAGACAGAAAAACTTACAGCGCTTCTTTCATTGATTTTACAAATTCGCCCACATGCACGGGAGCGCCGGTGCCGTACTGTTCAAACAGTCTGACGACAGACGCGCGAACGATTGCTCCGTCGGAGATATCGGCAACAGCCTTTGCCTGCTCCGGAGTTGAGATTTTGAAATCCACCGCGCAGGGAACTGAGGTGTTCTCTCGAATTATGTCGGCGATTGACTTGAGCTTCGGGATAACTCCGCTCATATCTCCGGCTACGTCGGGGCCGGGAACAATGTAAATGAAACCCTCAGCCGCTTTCGCAATCATGGCGACGCGCTCAGCGGAGGTGGGAGCAATCATCGAAATGAGGTCAACGCCGTATTTGTGACAATCGGCAAGGAACTCGTCCTTCTCCTCATACGGAATATCCGGCAGGAAAAGACCGTCAATTCCGATTTCGGCGCAGGTAGAGATGAACTTCTCGGCTCCGTAGGAAAAGACAACGTTGGCA
Organism: uncultured Clostridia bacterium; assembly: GCA_946184925.1. Lineage (GTDB taxonomy): Bacteria > Bacillota > Clostridia > Oscillospirales > Acutalibacteraceae > Ruminococcoides. Next base: position 2,591 of record CAMHHL010000031.1, read on the forward strand.
TAAGTCATAAATATCATCGGAACCTTGACGTCTTTCCTTAGTTCGCGGACAAAATCAAAAATCTTTGTGGTATTAACTCCGCCCGAAAGCGCACGGAGATTGGCTTCCTGAATTACGGGACCTTCGGCAGTCGGGTCGGAAAAAGGTATTCCGAGCTCAATGAGGTCGGCGCCGTTCTTCTCGGCTTCTCTGACAGCGGCGGCGGTGGTTTCGAGATTGGGATCGCCGCAGGTGATGAAAGGTATGAAAGCTTTTCCGTTCTTAAACGCGTCAGCAATTTTACTCATAAATATCCTCCCCTCTGTAGCGCGCGATTGCCGCGCAGTCCTTGTCGCCTCTTCCGGAGATTGTCACGACGATAATCTTGTCCTTGTCCATTTTGGGAGCCATTTTCAGCGCGTGAGCAACCGCGTGGGATGATTCAATCGCCGGGATAATACCCTCGGTCCTTGAAAGATATTCAAAGGCGTTTACAGCCTCGTCGTCGGTAACGGCGACATACTCAGCACGTCCGATGTCGTAGAGGTGAGCATGCTCGGGACCTACGCCGGGATAGTCAAGTCCGGCTGAGATTGAATAGACAGGAGCAATCTGACCGTACTCGTCCTGACAGAAGTAGGACTTCATGCCGTGGAAGATTCCGAGCTTTCCGGTTGAGATTGTCGCGGCGGTCTCGAAGGTGTCGATTCCGCGTCCTGCCGCCTCGCAGCCGACGAGACGGACGTCCTTATCCCCTATGAAATGATAGAAACTGCCGATGGCGTTTGAGCCGCCGCCCACGCACGCGAGAACCGCGTCGGGAAGTCTGCCCTCGCGCTCGAGCATCTGCTGCTTTATCTCCTTGGAAATTACCGCCTGGAAGTCGCGGACGATTGTCGGGAACGGATGCGGTCCCATGACTGAGCCGAGACAATAGTGAGTGTCGCTGATTCGGTCAGCCCACTCGCGCATCGCCTCGCTCACGGCGTCCTTGAGGGTTGCGGTGCCGGTTTTGACAGGGATAACCTCCGCGCCCAGCAGACGCATGCGATAAACGTTGAGCGCCTGGCGGATTGTGTCCTCCTCACCCATGAATACAACGCACTCCATTTTGAGCAGAGCCGCGGCGGTGGCGGTTGCAACGCCGTGCTGTCCGGCGCCGGTCTCGGCGATTAATCTGGTCTTGCCCATTTTCTTGGCAAGGAGAGCCTGTCCGAGAACGTTGTTAATCTTATGAGCGCCGGTGTGGTTGAGGTCCTCGCGCTTGAGATAAATCTTCGCTCCGCCGAGATCCTCGGTCATTCTCTCGGCGTAGTAGAGCAGCGAGGGTCTGCCGGCATAGTTGTTTAACAGGTCGGCGAGTTCACGGTTGAATTCGGGATCGTTCTTATAGAAATTATATGCTTCCTCGAGTTCGTTAATGGCGTTCATCAGAGTTTCGGGGATATACTGTCCGCCGTGAATTCCGAAGCGTCCGTTTGGATTAGTCATCTGTTTTTCCTTTCCGACAGCAGCTAATGCACTGTCATACGTTATCGACAAAAAGCGCCCTGCAAACACAAGGCGCCGATTCAAAATGTTTAATCAAAGAAATTCTTTACTGTATCGAACAGCGAATAGTTCACATAACGATTTTCGAGTTCAAAAAGCATATTGGTCTGTTGCTGTTCAGGTGATTCAGCTCCGGAGGTCATAAGAACATCAACGGTTTCGAGAATATCAATATTCAGTTCAGGGTTAGTGTACTTCTCCCTCACGAGATGACCTCCTTCACGCATATTATTACATTATTGTTAATTATAGCACCAATTTAATAAAATAACAATTGGCAGATAGCTAAAATTCAGCCGGCTTTTTTATCGACAATGCACAAAAAATCCACATTTTTGCTCCAAGGCGGTTCATTTGATAATAATTTTTACGTTTCCGGCTCCGAGTGCGGCTTTCAGCCCCTTTGTTGAGGTCAGTTTGCCGAGGCTGATATATTCGTAGGGCGAGCCCTCAATTTTGTCATAGAACAGCACAAGACAGTTGCCGCCGAACACCATAAGGTCACCGGAGTTGATGGTTGAAAATGTCTTTTCGGTTCCCGGAAATTCGGTGTCGGTATAGTAATATTTTTCGTTGCCGTTGAGCTCGTTCATCGTCAGAGTGAGCGGAAGCATCGACCTCAGCTTCTTCGCGGCGGCGCTGCTGTTGAGTTTGAGGGTGAAGCTCTTTCCGTTCGCAGTCAGTGTGAGATTCTTCGCGGCGGATTTCGCCTTAACGGTGACGTCGCAGGTATAGGACTTCTTGCCGAGGACAGCCTTCACCTTGGCACTTCCTTTCTTCAAAGCTGTTATTTTGACAGATGTTTTCGTTTTTGCGGTGAGTTTCAGCACTTTCTTGCCTGATACGACCTTGAAACTCACCTTTTTTGTCGTTCCGCTCAGGCTGAGAGTTTTAGCGGAACCGACTGTGAGCGTGAGCTTTTTTGCGCTGAGCTTTGGCGCGGCGCTTGCCTCGGTACACGAAGCCGCGGCAAGGAGCACACATACGGAAATAAACGCGGCTAATACAACCTTAAGCTTTTTCATCAGTCTCACCCCTGCCTTCCTGATAGAGTAAATCGAGCTGTTTCTTGGCGGCGCGGTACTGCTCGGGGATTTCGTCGCCGCTCATCGAACCGACGCGCGCCTCGGTGCCGTCCGAAAGGGCGGTCTCGTAGTACCAGCACTTGAAGTTGAGCACACCGAGCGTGCTTTCCAGCTCTCTTATTTCAGCGAGCACCGCCTCGCGGCGCGAGCGGAAGAGTTCAAGGCGCTCGGCGATTGTATCATCACCGCGGTCAGCCATCTCTATGAAGGATTTAATCTCCTTGATTGAGAGACCGGATTTTTTCAGGCAGCCGATAACCTTGAGCGCCTGATAATCCCTCTCGGTAAAAAGACGGATTCCGCCGCCGGAGCGCTCCACAAACGGCAGAAGCCCTTCCTTGTCATAATACCTCAGCGTTGAGGGTTGGACGCCGAGAAGCTTCGCCATCTCCCCTACTGTATATAGCATAAAAATTCCTCCGAAAAAATTTCAAAAAACGCTTGACTTAAAGTTAACTTTAAGTTTTATAATTAACTTGAAATTATTATATATGGTTGAATTTGAAAAGTCAAGAGCAGCCGGACGGCAAAACGTAAAAAAACGCGGCTCCGGCACAGATTCAATCAGGAAAGGCGGAATAACATGATTAAAAAAGCTCAACTGAAACTGACTGCCGAATGGGACAAAACCTTCCCGAAAAGCGAGAACGTAAACCACAGCAAGGTGACCTTTGTCAACCGCTACGGAATCACGCTCGCGGCAGATATGTATGAACCTAAAAACGCGCAGGGAAAGCTGCCGGCAATCGCTGTCAGCGGTCCGTTCGGCGCAGTCAAGGAGCAGTGCTCGGGACTATACGCCCAGACTATGGCTGAGAAAGGCTACCTCACCATCGCGTTCGACCCGTCGTTCACCGGCGAATCCGGCGGCGAGCCGAGATATATGGCGTCGCCCGACATCAACACCGAGGATTTCATGGCGGCGGTGGACTTCCTCTCGCTTTGCGACAAGGTTGACGCCGAAAGAATCGGAATTATCGGAATCTGCGGATGGGGCGGAATGGCAATCAACACCGCGGCTCTGGACACAAGAATCAAGGCGACAGTCGCCTCAACGATGTACGACATGACGCGCGTTAACGCGAACGGATATTTTGATTCCGAGGACAGCGAGGAAGCGCGCTTCGCCAAGAAACAGGCTATGTGTGCTCAAAGGCTTGAGGATTTGAGAAGCGGAGAATACAAGCCCGGCGGCGGAGTTGTTGATCCGCTCCCCGACGACGCGCCGTTTTTCGTCAGGGACTATCACGATTACTACAAGACCGAGCGCGGTTATCACCCCCGTTCACTGAACTCAAACAACGGGTGGAACGTTGTGGGATGTCAGTCGTTCATAAACCAGCCTATTCTGAAATATTCAAATGAAATCCGCAGCGCGGTTATGGTTCTGCACGGCGACAAGGCTCATTCCTGCTACTTCGGCAAGGACGCCTACGCAAACATGACGAAGGACAGCAAGTTCACGGACAACAAAGAGCTCGTACTGATTCCCGGCGCATCGCACACCGACCTCTATGACGGCGGAGCGACAGGCGCGATTCCGTTCGATAAGCTTGACGAATTCTTCAAAAAATATCTCGGATAAAAGTCACAAAAGCGCCCCTCGCCCGAAAGCGAGGGGGTTTTGACATCCGATATACAGAATTTGCAAAAATACTTACAAGAAAGGCGCGCTTTGCGCGCATTTCGCTACTCATATCCGTTGTATGGGTTTTGTTACCCAAAACAAGTTTTGGACAACACCTCAGCTCGTTGCTGCGCAGCAGCAAACTGAGCTGAGAATAAAAAATTCGGATTTCGGAATTGAAATACAGGTTTGCGGAGTATATAATAATAGTAATTTAAGGAGGTCAACTATGAAAGTTTTATTAGTTAACGGCAGTCCGAACAAGAACGGCTGTACCTTTACAGCGCTCAGCGAGATTCGGAAAACTCTCACCGGGGAGAACATCGGCTCCGACATCTTTTGGATTGGCAAAAAACCGACCGGCGGCTGCATGGCGTGCTTTCAGTGCGGCAAAAACGGCAAGTGCGTGATTGACGACAAGGTTAACGAATTCACCGCTCTGGCGAAGGAATACGACGGCTTTGTGTTCGGCTCGCCGGTTTACTACGCCGGGATGAACGGAAGTTTGAAAAGCTTTATGGACAGGGTGTTCTTCTCAGCGTCAACCCGGAGCCCTCACCCGTTCCGCCTGAAACCGGCGGCTGCAATAGTCAGCGCAAGGCGCGGCGGCACTACATCGGCGCTCGACCAGATTAACAAGTATTTCATGCAGCAGCAGATGCCCATTGTTTCGTCACAATACTGGAACATGGTTCACGGCAGCACGCCCGAGCAGGTCATTAAGGACGAGGAAGGGCTCCAAACCATGCGTATTCTCGCACGGAATATGGCGTGGCTGCTCAAGCTCAGAGAGGCAGGCGAAAAAGCCGGAATCACTCCCCCGGAATTTGAGGAAAGAAACGCGACAAACTTCATCCGCTGAATTCCGACTTGAAAAATTCCGGAAACTCTGCTATAATACAAACAGTGCGTAGCCTGACGGCGTAAGTCCAGCTTTTGGACTTACGCCGTTTTTGCGTGCGTAAACAAGGCGTGTTTCATCTTTCTTCAGGCAATGGGAAAAGCAGTCTCATCGACCGCGCTCTCAATGATAAGAGAGATTGTTTTCGGCGTTGGGTTTGCGCTTTTCCTTCCGGTTTTCTTCGGGCTGGACGGAGTTCTCTACTCTATGCCGCTTTCAGACATACTTACCTTTTTGATTTCGCTGTTCCTGATTGTCAGAACCTTCAAAGAGCTTAAAAGCATAAACAGTCTTCAAAAACTATAATCGGTATTGGAAATCAGGCGTTTTTGTGGTATAGTAGCTGTAGCATAAAAAGAAGGGTTTCGGATGAAATCGGTAAAAAACCAATCACAATATGACAAAATGACAAAGGCCCCGGTTCCGGGGCTGATTCTGACGCTGGCTGTACCGGCGATTATCTCGATGCTGATAACGAACGTGTACAACCTCGTTGACACGGCGTTCGTCGGCAAGCTCGGAACAAGCGCCAGCGGAGCCGTCGGGATTGTTTTCGGGTTCATGTCGATAGTTCAGGCGATTGGATTCCTCTTCGGACAAGGTGCCGGGAGCATACTCTCGCGCGCCCTCGGCGAACGCGACAAAGACAAAGCTTCGGTCTATGCTTCGGTGGGGTTCTTCTCGTCGATGCTGTTCGGCGTGCTCATCAGTATAATAGGGTTTCTGTTCCTCGACGACATTGTAATGCTCCTTGGAAGCACTGTGACAATCGCACCTTTCGCGAAAACATACATCACCTATATCCTCATCGCAACACCGTTCATGAGCTCAAGCCTGACGATGAACAACCTTCTCAGATACGAGGGAAAAGCGGCTCTGGGAATGGTGGGCTTGATGACCGGCGCGATACTGAATATGGCGGGCGACCCGGTGCTGATGTTCGGGCTCGGTATGGGAATCGCCGGCGCCGGAATTTCGACCGCAGTGAGTCAGATTATCAGTTGGATGATTCTGCTCGGATTCTTCATAATAGGAAAAACGGAATCGAGAATTAACATTAAATTTGCTCTTAAGGCAAGATTTTCTGTCCTTGCGAATATAATCTCGACAGGCTTCCCAAGTCTGCTTCGTCAGGCGCTCAACAGCCTCGCTACGGTTCTGCTGAACGCTCAGTGCGCGGTCTACGGAGACGCTGCGGTGGCGGCGATGAGCATTGTGTCGAGGATATTCTTCTTTGCGTTTTCTATTGCGCTCGGAATCGGTCAGGGCTTCCAGCCGGTTGCCGCATTCAACTACGGCGCCAAAAAGTTCACGCGACTGCGAGAAGGATATCGCTTTACGTCGATTGTGAATCAATCCATCATAATACTCGCAGGACTTCTGCTGTTCATTTTTGCCGAGCCGCTTGTCGCGTTGTTCAGGGATGACACAAAGGTTATTGAAATCGGAATACGCGCACTTCAGTTGCAGGCAATCGCGGCGTTTGCATTGCCCGTATGCATGACTACGGAAATGTTGATGCAGAGCACCGGAAAACGCCTCGGAGCTACTCTTCTTTCGTCACTGAGGAGCGGACTTTTGTTCATTCCGCTGCTCTACATTCTCTCGGCGGCAAGAGGGCTGTCCGGCATTCAGGAAGCTCAGCCGGCAGCGCTTGTGCTCGCACTTCCGGTTACGATTATCTTCGCTGTTATCTACTTTAAGAATTTGCCGAAAGATGAACCTTTTGACGAATAAAAACAATCAAACATAATTGAGGGGCGGTTCGCGCGAACCGCCCCTTTGCTGTTATTTTCTCTTGTAAACAACGTCGTCGCCGAAGCTGTCCTTGATAGTGAGTGTGTCGCCGTTGATTATGTATTCAAAATCGGACGGCGCGGTGTTGCCCGTATAGAGAATCTCGACTGATTTTCCCTTGTCGGTGTAGGTGAACTCCATCTTGTTGTCGCCGGCGGAATAATCGCCGGTGCCGTCCTCGTTGAAGGTGTATGTATAGCCGCCGGACTCATACTCCCATGAGCCTACGAGCGTAGGCTCGGCTTCCTTCTCAGCCTCGGTTACTTCTGCCTGTGATGACGTCTTGCTGTCGGCTGAATCACCCGAACCGCAGGCAGTGAGCGGAAGTGCGGCAATAATCAGGCAAAAGGCTATTGCGAAAATTCTTAAAAACGATTATTTCATAGCTGTCTGTCTCCTTACTTTATTTTTATTTTGACTGTTACATTTGAAGAACCGGCACTGTAATTCTTGTTACCCTTTGCGGTTACCTTAACGTTGATTTTCAGTACGGTGTTCTTCTTGTATTTACTATACTTTTTGACTGTAATAACGCCCTTTTGGGATATTGTTAGATATTTCGAAGAGCCCTTGGCAATTTTGGCGTATGTCACGGTTCCCTGAGCGTTCTTGACTGTTATGGCGTTCTTTACAGTCTGATTCGACTTGCGAGCCTTGGCAAGCTTGACTGTCTTTGTCGAACCCTTTGCGGTCATGGGCTGCTTTGCTTTTGTGATTTTGAAGGTTTTTGTAATTGAACCTTTGTACTCGCCGATTCCGACAATCTTCATTGTAGCGGTGCCGACATTGACGTTGTTCTTGTATGTAACCGTAAACTCGGCGTAGTTGCCGCTGTCTGTAACCTTGACGCTCTGCTTAACAGCCTTGCCTGTGTAGGACTTATTCTTGATTCCCGAAACCTTCCAGCCGCTGATGTCCGTGCGCTCAGGCTCCGGTTCATCTGTCTCGGGCTCGGTTGTCGGCTGAGGCTCTGTTGCTGTGGGCTGAGGTTCAGTGGTAATCGGCTGAGGCTCTGTTGCTGTGGGCTGAGGTTCAGTGGTAATCGGCTGGGGCTCAGTTGCAGTCGGTTGCGGCTCGGTTGTTGTGGACTGAGGTTCTGTCGCAGTCGGTTGCGGCTCGGTCGTTGTGGGCTTGGGCTCAGTTGTTTTTTCCGCACAAGTGAATGTATAGCGGATGTTGAGATACTCGTTGATTTCCTCAAAATCCATCTTTCCGGCTGTAGCTTCATATCCGTTAACAGTCGCGATGATTGTGATTATAGGAGTTGAGAACTCGCAGCCGTCCTTTGCGCGGACGTTGATGTTGACCTCGTAGTCCTTGCCGGCGACAAACTTTTCGCCGTTCTGCATCCACCTGTTGGCGGAAACATCGTACCAGCTTACATTCTGTACACTGAAATACTCGCCGTCGGCGGCGGATTTGACGATAGCTGCACCGTCAACCGGAGCGGTAACGTCTTTAACCTCAATCTCGTATATCTCTGTAAGGTTATTATCAAAGGCAGGATATGTTACTCTGACATTCAGCACCTTTCCGTGCTCCTCTTCGGCAACAGAGGTTACTTCGGATGCAGGGCTGCCGTTTATTGTCGCGGGAATTGTTGTATAATCAACAAACTCATAGCCCTCGTCTGCACGCACGTGGATATTAGCCTCATACTGCTTGCCGCTCTCAACAACACTGCTTGCGCTGAGCCACTTCTCGGCGTAAACGTCATACCAGCTTATGCCTTCGACAGTGTAGTGACCGTCCGCGTCGGCTGTCTGTGCAAGAGTCTTGCCTACTCTGGGAACAAAGAGATTGGAAATTGAGATTTCTTCAATCGCTGTTGCTTCGGGCTCCTCGGGAGATTCGGAAAGCTCCGGGAAGAAATACTTTATGGCTGATTCTTTTTGGGAAGTTGAGGAGTTGATTGTATATACAGAAGGTTTCTTGCCGTTTACGGTAGCAGTATAAGTATTTACGCCATTTGAATTAACGGCAAATTTGTAGCCGTCATCAGCACTCAGTGTGAAATAAACGCTGTAATATCTCCCGGCTTCGAACTTTTCGCCGCTCTTCATAATGGTAGTATTGTCGTCTTCCTTTTCACTATACGACCATACAACTTTCGAAACAGTAACACCCTTGGTTAATACGTTGTACTCAGTTGACGGAGTTTCGCCAACCTTTGGCTCAACTACGTCTGTGATTTCAACGTTGGAAATAACTCTCGTTTCCGTACAGACAAATTCTTTCTTGATTGTGATGCCGTTATAGGTGCTTACGCCCGGTATGCTGGAGTAGGTCGCTTTTTCGCCGTTAATCTTTGCGCTGACATTGTCATAAATGAACCTGTATCCCCATCTTGGATAGAGTTCAATCTGCGCTCTGTAGGTTTTTCCGGCCTCAAATGTATCGCTTTCTTTGAGCTTGAAGCCGTCGGTGACGTTGTACCAAACGAAAGTGCCGACAGAATAAGCTTCGGTTGAAACTGCGTTGAAGCTTGCCTTTTCATCGGCGACAGGCTCGATAACGCCTGTTACATCAAAGCTGTTAACCTCCTCAACATAGTGCATTGTGACTTCCTTAAGGCGCTCGTTGCCGCTCTCTTCGATTTCGATTTTTTTCCACTGTTCTTCGTTACCGTTGTAGTAGATATCCGTGAGATGGGTATTGTGTTCAAAAGCGGATTGTGAAATTGTTTGGAGACCGCTGCCGATGCGTATCGCCTCTATGGAGCATTCGCCGATTGAACAGTAGCCGAGATGTTTAACACTATCGGGAAGCCAGAGAGTTTTTGTTGTCCAGTCATCATCAAAGCAATAACCCAGGATTTCGGTAACGGTATAACCGTCAATCGTATCGGGGATTGTTACATCAGCCACACTATCGCGCGATGATGAGATAGTGATATTACCCCATGTATTGACGTAGTACCAGAAGGTATTCTTGTACAAAAACCTCATTCTTTGAAGTGTAAAGCCGTCGTTGCCTGAGCCTACGCTGACTTTGTTATCCCAATCTGTCTTTGTACCGTAATAATACAAAACAAAGCCAGAGCTTAAGTCCGTAAACGCAGCATCCTCTAAAACCGTAACCGAAGCAGGAAGCGATACGCTGCGAAGAGCGGAAGCGTCTTTGTGGGCAAAAACCCCCGTGCCTATTGTGGTTACCGTGCAGCCGTCAATGGTTTCGGGAACAGTAACGTTATACTGCGTGCCCAAATACGAGGTAATTATAACCTCTTTACCGCTGATTACGTACCCAAATTCGCCGTTTGAACCGCCTTCAGCCGCATTCACTGAGAACGGAACAACAAAAATGCTCATAAGCATAAGAAACGCGAGTATTACGCTGACAGTTTTTTTCATCTTAAATTCCTCCTTTGTGTGTCATGAGACACTTATTCATGTTTATACTATCACTCAACAAAAGAAAAGTCACTGGCAGATGTGCCAGTGACTTGCTGTTTTCAACACTGTTCGGGATAAAAACTACTCCTCCTTGAGAGTTGTGACGATGAGCTTGTTCTCAATTACCGCGGCAAGGAGCTCGTGCTTGTTGTTGAAGCCGCCCTTCTCAACGATTCTGTCGAGATTCCAGCGCACGCCGTTTTTGCTGATTTTGAGCTCGGCGGCAATTTCGTCGTAGGTCATTCCCTTGACAAAACGGCGAAGAATGTCGAGCTGCCGCGGCGAAATCTCGGCGGAATACATATCATTGAGCTCGATGTTCGGAGAGGTATCGGGGAAAACCCGTTCGCCGCCGAGAGTACGCCTGACGACGTCCATGAGCTTTCTGTCGCCGTAGTCCTTATACCAAAGGCTGTCGGCGGCTCCTGACTTTGACTTTGCGAGCACATCGGGGTCAATCAGCGAGGTAACAATAACCACCTTTGTGCCGCGGTTAAGAGCGCGGATTCGTTTTCCGGCGACAAGCCCGGAGTGGTTATGAAGCGTCTGGACATCCATGAGCACGAGGTCGATTTTCTGAACCTCGCAGAGCTTCTCGGCCTCGAACGCATCGCGGACGGTTGCGGCGATATTAAAATCCTCCTCGGCGGAAATCATGTTGACGAGGTGGTTTTGCATATAAATATTGTCCTCAACAATAATCACGTTAAACATTTCGCGTCTCCGTTTTAAAAATGATTTTCAGCATAAACTCCGGTGCGGAATATACACGCATTTCTCCGCCGGAGCTTTCGATGTGTTTTCTCAGCGAAGTCAGTCCGCCGCCCTCTTTCATCTCACCGGTCGGAGCTTTTCCGTTGTTTGTAATGCTGACGGTGTTTGAGCGGATTCTGACCTTTACAACGTTACCGCCTGCGTGGGTGACGCAGTTGGTAACGCATTCCCTTATGGCTGAGCTCAAAAGCTCAGCCTGCGCTTCGACGGCAGGGATTACGCCGTCGATGACAAGTGTAACGTTCAGCCTTGCCGCGTAATCGCGCAGAGCATCTGCGGTATGGTCGGACTGAGCCCTGTAGTTTGAAAAATAGCTGACAGCGTTGCGGAGATTTTCGAGCTTGGCTTCGGTGTTTCCGGAGCCGTTTTCTTCGATGATTTTCGAAATGGAAATTAGGCTTGTGCCGATGTCGTTGTGAATCTGCATTTTGAGATTCAGCGTTTCCTGCTCGCGGATTCTGTCTGCAAGGCGCTCGTACATCTCGCCGAGTTCCTCGTTTGTTTTGCGCAGCTCCTCATTCTCTCGCCGGAGACTCTCGCTGATTTCGTACAGCTCGGTAACGTCCTGAGCCGTAAGCTGGACAAACCCATCGAGCCCATCGCCCGAAAGCAGCGCCTTGACGAAGCGGCGTATGCTGTCGTCGGGAAAGCGATATAGCCCGGGAGCGCCGTTGATATTCAGCGAAACGAGCAAAGCCTCAATCTCGCCGATAGTCTGCGGAACGCTTCCGCCGACAGATGAGAGCAGGCGGCTCATGGCGCGGTTTATGAGAATTATTCTCCCGGTTTTATCAGCAAAGCAGATTCCCGAGTTGAGATTATCGAGAGTTTCACGGATTGATGAACTCGAAATGCTTGAGCGGTTGGATTTATACATACGCACAAGCCCGAAAACTGAATAAATGAGCATCAGAATGCCCGGCAAAAGGAAAGCAAGCCACGGCATGGAGATTGTAAAGTCGGTTGCCGACGCAGTATATGACGCCCTTAAAACAGAGAGCACAACAAGCAACAGCGCAAACAGCGCTGTGTCGGCAATGCAGCGTACTCGGCTGCGGCATGAAATCCACCTGTAAACGCCGAGAAAAAGCTGTGAAAGCGAAGCGCAGAAAAGAACGATGCACAAGGCGTTCCGCGCAAAGACGGGAAGGTCGCTGACGAATGTCATTCTCCACCGCCCCCTTCCAAATCGAGAACAAAGGCGGTGCCGTCGTCCTCTCTGAGAATCAGGGCGCCGGGGAAGTTTTTGGGGCGCGCGCCGCTTGTGCTGTCGGTTAGAATATTGATTCTGAGCTTGCCGCAGATTCCGGAAACTCTGACGTTGATATAACAGGCGCTGTCAAATACAGCCTCGAGCACATCTTCAAAAAAGTCATACGCGAGCATAAGTATTTTTCCGGGGACGAATTCTCTGCCTATGTTGACGAGATAGCTGCCGCGAATATTCAGAAATACGAGCGAACGGAAGGATTCTCCGAACGCGGCTTCGAGCTTGCCCTGCGTTATCAGCGGAGCTTCGTCGGCTGAAAGCACAAAGTCCTTGCTGCGCTTGACATAGCTGCCGAGAACTGCAATTTGTGCGAGAATGCTGAGTTTTTTATCAGCGTCGTCCGTTTCTCCGTATTTCCTGACGAGGCTGTCAATACGATCAAGCTGCGGCTGAGTTTTGAGCTGTAAAAGGTCATAGAGCCGGTTTTGCTCCTCAACGGTGCGGTGTTGTCTTTCCATGTCGTATTCACGCCGCAGAAGGGCGTTTCTTTCGCGGAGCTCCTCGCGCCTGTCGAGCAATGTTTCGCGAAGCTTCAAAAGCTCGGAAATATCCTCAGTCCAGACGGCTCTCCCTCCGCAAACCGGCATATTCATAAGCCTGTGTCCGCTGCCGAGCAGCACCGGAGCTTTCTCAGCCGATTTCAGAGTTTGCTTCGGGAGAAGCTCGGCTGACCTTGCGGAATATATCACGTTGTAATCCCCGTCGGTAATCTGAACGGCGAGGTTGGAAGAAGCGCTGAACAAATCGGAATAACGCGAATTTGACTGTATCAGTCCGCAGCGGATACAGCTTTCAAAAAAGCACAAAAACAGCAGACAGCAAACCGCCGCAAAATCGCTCAAATACTCCTTTACAACCGGGAAGTTCGCCGCGTAAAGAGCGAAGTATATAATTGCGGCGAAAAACGGCAAAAGCGGCAGCCAAAGAAACTTTTTGCTCTGAGGAATGCGGCACTTTCGAACCATAACAACAAAGGCGCCGACTGTACAAAGAGCTCCCCACGCAGTCAGCACGTAGTAAAATGCGCCGAGCTTACGGTTGAACTCCGTTTTTACTGCCGCGTTCTCCGGGAAGCGAAATACCAGCTGATGCAGGTCGTTCGTCAATACCAGCAAGATAAGAACGGTTGTAATTACAAACAGGATTGAAGTCCGCCATGGAAGGCGGTAGTCCTCGGATTTTCCGAGCGTAAGCGAGACCGCGAACGCAAGCAAAGGTATCGTGAGGAGCGGTATGTAGTAAAGATACCAAAAAAACCTCATGACGTTATCGTCGAGGACAAAGCGGTATTTCACCTCACGCAGCACGAACCAGAAAATCATAAGGATTGATACAGCAGCCAGAAGCCGCCGCGACTGAGACTGCACAACTCGCCTGCTGACAGATATTCCCCACGCGCAATAAAGCCCGATGTAGATGAAGGTGCGGATATAATTGAGCAGGATTTCAAGCGTTGCGTTATCAAGATACACAACAACGCGCCGGCAGCCAAAGGCGACAATAACCGACACCGCGGCAATAATAAACAGCCTGCATGCCTTCGCGGAAGCGCTCATCAGGTGTTCAGCTCCTTTTGCTCAAAAGCGCGTGAGCTGAGCTCGACATCATCTCCGTGCACAAGCTCATCAAGGTTATCGCAGCCCGAAAATGCCCACGAGTATATTTTCTTCAGTCCGCTTCCGCAGACGACTTTTCTGAGCTTTTTGCAATCCTTGAACGCAAACGGCGGAACAGTGACGAGCTTATCGGGCAGAACAATCTCCTCAATTCCGCAGCGGACGAAGGTATATCCCCACAAGCACTCGAGCCGTGAAGGTAGCTGAATATGTCTGAGATTCAAACAGCCGTCAAAGATAAACTCGCCCATGTCGGTCACTGTGTCAGGGATTGTGACGGATGTTATCTCGCTGTGTCCGCTGAAAAGCTTGTCGCCGAGCACGGTAATCACTCCGCTGCCGTAGCTCTCGGGAATACGCACCTCAGCTTCATCGCCCTCATAGCCAATAAGGGCATAGGTTCCGTTTTCATTTGGTTTGAAAATAAAATCCTGCATAAGCTCACTCCGCTGTCATAACAATATGCTTACAATAACTGAATAAATCTGCTCATGCAATGAAAGTGTTTCTTTGCATGGTAGATATAATATAACATATCAAGGCGCTCTTTTCAATAAATTTAAAGCGCAAAAGAATAACCACCCGTCAAGCGGATGGTTATGATTGTGTCAGGATTCTGTATCCACATATTTAATGAACTTAGCCGGGACTCCGCCGACAACGGCGTTTTCCTCCACGTCCTTGTTGACTACGGCACCGGCGGCGATAATCGCGCCGTCTCCGATTGTAACTCCGGGCAGAATCGTAACGTTTGCTCCTATCCAGACGTTGCTGCCTATGACGACAGGCTTGGGAATAAGGTTCGCGCGCTTCGAAGGATTCTGATGGTGATTAAGTGTGGCGATAACGGTCTTTGGACCGACGAGAGTGCCCTCGCCGATTGTGATACCGCCCTGATCCTGGAACTGGCAGCCGGAATTGATAAAAACTCCCTTGGAGAGCTTGAGGTTCTTGCCGCAGTCGGTATAGAACGGCGGAAACATATAAGCGCCCTCGGGCATTTCTCTGCCGGTGAGCTTTTCCATGAGCATTTTGATCTCCCCGGGTGTGTGATAGGCGGTGTTGAGCTCCATGGTGATTTTCATCGCCTCATTGCTGAGATAGGTCATATACTGATGAACCTCGCTGAACGCCTTCACCTCTGCGCCGCTGTCCATTATGCTTATGAATTCTTTTGTGTTCATAGTTGCCTCTTGCTCAGAACTTCTCAGCAAAAGTTCTGAGCTTATCCTCACCCGGTCTGCCGTTGAGAATGGCGCCTTCGACAATCGTCGCGCCCGGAGCGCTGGGAAGCAGACTTTCGACCGCCTTACCGAAGCCCGAACCGCCCGATGTTGCAAAGAGAACAACCTTCTTGCCGCTGAAATCGTAAGCTTCAAGGAAGCTGTTGATGATTGTAGGCGCTACATACCACCAAATCGGGAAGCCGACGAAAATTGTATCATAAGCGGCGATGTTCGCGTCATTGTCGGCGAGCGCCGGGCGCGAGCTTTTGTCGCGCATTTCGAGCGAGCTTCTGGACTTCTTGTCCATCCAGTTGAGGTCGGCTCTTGTGTAGGGAATTTCGGGTTTAATCTCATAGTAATCCGCGTCAGCGGCATTTGCCAGATTCTTGGCGACTGCCGCGGTCACTCCGCTTGCGGAAAAGCAAGCTACCAATTTTTTGCTCATTGTATTACTCCTTTTCTGTAAATTTTTTTCAATTATTGTTCGAGAAGCTTTCGCGCGCACATATACGCAAGGTCATATACGGAGTAAAACTTGTAACCCACGCCTGCCTTATCCATCGCGTTTTTCTGCTTTTCGGTAACTATGGTGTAGGGATAGATTCCGTATATGAACGGGAAGAACGAATAGATAAACTCCTGCCGCGCCTCTTTGTCCATATCGCGGCAAAATTTACTTAGCAAAGCCTCAACAGCCCTCAGCGAGTCTCCGTAAGCTACCTTGAACTCGCAGAGCCTTTCCTCGCGGCTGTTCTCCTCCATGTCATAATGATTCATGCTCATCAGCTTGAGTAGCAAAATACGCCTTTCGAGCGATTCGGCAAGAGCACGCGCGACCTCGTCCTTTGTCATGGAATCGGTTTCTTCCGTCACTTTGTGCAAATCCTCAACCCAGAGCTCGTACTCGTTCTGAAGAATCGCGAGGAATATTTCCTCCTTGGTCTCAAAATAGTTATAGATTGACGCCCTTGAAAATGAGGTGCAGTCGGCTATTTTCATTATTGTTATGTCCTTGAAGCTCATATCCTCGTAAAGCGCCTTGCACGCGGATATAATCTCCTCCTTGCGAGCGTTTGTAAGCTCGGGAGAACCCTTGGGCATATAATCACCTGCTTTCTTTCCTGACATCTTGTCAGCTAATATATAATACACCTGTTCTGACACAATGTCAATATATTGCCGAAGTTTTCATATTCTAAATTCTGACAAAGCTTGTTTATCTATTAACAATCTTTGTGCTGAACAACAATGAAATAACGAAAAACATGAAAAAACTGCCGCGTAAAAACGGCAGTTTTCTGAATATGCTGTTTATTGGATTTCAGCAAGCTTTTTCAAAATTCTGGCGCTCACTTCCGTGTAATACAGCGCCTCATCCGTGGTGAGTTTATCTTTGTCTACGTCTTCAAGCTTCTCCATATAATCAGTATACTTCGATATATAGTCGGCATAATCGCCGAGAAGCGACAGATCATTCGGATTATCCTTGTACTTTTTCGTATGTATCCATCAGCTCCTTGAAATCCGAATCGGAGTTGCTGCTCTTCTTTGAGCTACTTTGTTTCGGCTCAATCGCTGAAGTGCCTTTTGTATAGTAACTGATTACAACCTTTGCGTCGGCAGGGTAAATAATTAGATAATCTGTTTCGCCGTCAATGGATATCTTCTTTACAGTTCCTTCTGGCTTTGAGCTGTCTACGACAGGCTTTGTGGTAATATTTGTAAAACCTTCTTTTTCATATTGTGTAACAA
>CAMHHL010000032.1 GCA_946184925.1 uncultured Clostridia bacterium
CCGTACTCCCCAGGTGGATTACTTATTGTGTTAACTGCGGCACGGAAGGGGTCAGACCCCCCACACCTAGTAATCATCGTTTACAGCGTGGACTACCAGGGTATCTAATCCTGTTTGCTACCCACGCTTTCGTGCCTCAGCGTCAGTTAAAGCCCAGCAGGCCGCCTTCGCCACTGGTGTTCCTCCCTATCTCTACGCATTTCACCGCTACACAGGGAATTCCGCCTGCCTCTACTTCACTCAAGCTCCACAGTTTCAAATGCAGTTTAGAGGTTGAGCCTCTAAATTTCACATCTGACTTGCAAAGCCGCCTACGCACCCTTTACACCCAGTAAATCCGGATAACGCTTGCTCCCTACGTATTACCGCGGCTGCTGGCACGTAGTTAGCCGGAGCTTATTCGTTAGGTACCGTCAAATTTCGTCCCTAACAAAAGGAGTTTACAATCCGAAAACCGTCATCCTCCACGCGGCGTTGCTGCGTCAGGGTTTCCCCCATTGCGCAATATCCCCCACTGCTGCCTCCCGTAGGAGTCTGGGCCGTGTCTCAGTCCCAATGTGGCCGTTCAACCTCTCAGTCCGGCTACCGATCGTCGCCTTGGTGAGCCGTTACCTCACCAACAAGCTAATCGGACGCGAGTCCATCCTTGAGCACCGGAGTTTTGATTATTCAGTCATGCGGCTAAATAATGTTATGCGGTATTAGCGTTCTTTTCAGAACGTTATCCCCCTCTCAAGGGCAGGTTACTCACGCGTTACTCACCCGTCCGCCACTAAACTACAAGCGAATCATTACCGAAGTAAATCTTCATATGCAGTTCCGTTCGACTTGCATGTGTTAAGCACGCCGCCAGCGTTCATCCTGAGCCAGGATCAAACTCTCTAAAATATTGTATCTAAACATCCGTAGATGTTCAAACCTATCTTAGAGCTTTAATCGCTCAAAACACTAACGTGTTATCCTAATTTTTAAGTGTTTAGTCACTTGTAATTGTTTGAGTTCTTCACTCAAAGTCATTACGGGTTTCTGTACTTTCGTTGTTTAATTTTCAAGGTTCCTGCG
This sequence comes from uncultured Clostridia bacterium, assembly GCA_946184925.1. Classification (GTDB taxonomy): domain Bacteria; phylum Bacillota; class Clostridia; order Oscillospirales; family Acutalibacteraceae; genus Ruminococcoides. The sequence goes on from CAMHHL010000032.1 coordinate 1,063, forward strand.
CTCGCCGTATTTCCGCGGCGAACATTTAGTATTATATTACTTCACCCTCGTTTTGTCAATACCTTTTTCAAAGTTTTTTAAATTTTTTTGATGTTTTTTTCACAAAGGGTTACAGCTCCCTATAATCCTGTTTTTTTCGACATTATTATTGACCTTTATCTGCGTTTAATATAAAATAGTATAAGAACACTAAAGGGGTGGGTATATGAACAATCCATATCAGGAAAACATAAACATGGTCAAGGCTTTTTTCAGGAAGCCTATTATATTAGTATATGCAATAATCTCGGCACTGCCGCTGATTGCCGCGTTCTTCATCAACTATAACAGCATTGCGGCGAGCCTCGGCGCGAACTTCGGGGAACTGATTCAGAACGCCGACAACGGCTCATTTTACTCCATACTGCTTGTGCCCGTTTTTCAGATTGCTTTCGGCGTTGCGATGCTCTACTTCTATGTTCACAGCCGTTCGGAGGAAAAGAATCTCAACCTGCCCTCGAAGCTTTATCGCATTCTCTCGATGATTTGGCTCATCGGCACGGCGCTTGTTTCAATCGCAATGATTCTGGCGGTTTCGCTTTTGGTTCTTTATTCGCTTGAGAAGTTCACTCCCGATGTCAACGTTGTTCTGCTCCCGGCGCTCAGCGCGTCAATTCCGGTTGTTCTGCTGACTGCTATCGGTCAGGCAGCTTTTGCCGGCTCCGTCAAGGAAAGCTGCTCGACAATTTATCTCAAGCGCAGAGGCGCCGGACTGTTCGCGGTTATGAGCGTTATCTCCGCGGTGCTGGAAACATATATTATTATTTCCGCCGCGTACTATATCGGCACAAACCTTATTGGTCTGAACAGCTTGATGGTTCCCGCGTATATCTTCGCCGCGCTTTCGGTTGTCAGACATATCTTCGGCGCGGTTATTGCGTTCAGCTACAATTCCTACATCAAAAAGCTCGCGCTTGACTTTGTGACCGAGCCTGAGAGCGAAGAACCCGAAGCCGCGGTTCCCGAGAACGGACAGAACGCTCCCGGCGCGGAACAGATTATCATCTGCAAAAAGTGCGGAAAACAACTCACCGCGGACGACTACTTCTGCAATCACTGCGGAACCCCGGTCGAGAAATAAATTCGGATTTTCGGCTGCCCTTCGGGGCAGCTTTTTTCATATTATTTTAAAAGCATGCACGAAATGCGGCGCTTTCAATCGTATTAAAGGTGAAAGGAGGTTATGAGATGTCTGATTCATTCGGTACCGACGTCCGCAAGAGGACAGAGCTTTTGGACAAAGCGGTCAGGCAATACTCCGACATGATTTTCAGGATAGCGTATCAGTACCTCAAAAACCGCCATGACGCGGAGGATATTCTGCAGGAGGTCAGCGTCGCTCTTGTCACCAAAAACGCGCCTCTGGGGGACGAGGTTCACCTGAAACGATGGCTTGTCAGGGTAACGCTGAACAAGTGCAGGGATTTCCGCAAATCGTTCTGGCGGAAAAACATTGATTCCATTGACGACTACCGCAGCCTTGAAGCGCCGGAGCAAAACGGAATAATGGAGGAACTGTGGGAGCTCCCTGAAAACCAGCGGATTATAATCTACCTTTATTACTATGAGTCCTTTACAATTGCCGAAATAGCGCAGATGCTCGGCAAAAGCCCGAACACTGTCAGCTCAAGGCTGCAAAGGGCAAGAAAAAAGCTGAAAACCATTCTGAAAGAAGGAGGCTAAATATGAATAAAAAGTATTATGAAGCGATGGACAGCCTCAGACCGTCTCCCGAGGCTGTAGAAAAAGCCGTAAGCTCGGCTATACAGGCCGACGCCGCCGGCAAGGTTGTTGAGCTAAAGACAAAAAAGCAACGCGGATTCTTCAAGCCGGTCACCGCGGTCGCCGCAAGTCTGGCAGTTGTGCTCGCGCTGGGAGCAGTTTTCTCTCCGGCGTTCAGGCAGAGCAATCAGCCGGGATTCTTCCTGACGGCTCATGCCGCAACCGCGGACGAAGCGTCGGACATCACACTGAACAAAAGCAGCTTTGTCACTATAGGTACATTGCAGCAGGATTCCGGCGGATACGGAACAGTTGACGATATTATGACCGAAGCGAACGTCGGAATGACCTCAACTCTAAAATGCACCGGCAAAAACATCGAGAGCGTCACCTACAGCGTCAGCGGCAAAAACCCATACGCCGCAATCAGGCTGACGGAAAATCAGCCGGTGCTGGACTACGGAAACAAGTCGGAAGTGTTCTCGGGACATTTTGAAGGACGAAAGGGCGCAGACGGCAAGCCCATCGGCATACGAACAACTACTGAAGAGGGCGACTGCGTATTTTACGACAGCGTGACGGTTGACTACGACAACCAGCCCGCGCCCGGCCTTGAAATCGAGAGAGTGTTCGGCAACGGTGACAACGCGATCACCTCGGCGTTCTTCAAATATGACGAACGCGAAAACAAAGTCTCAAACACCGTCAGAGCGGATGGAGAAAAAGCTGTTCTTGATTTCTATAACCTCATGCTCAAGGATTTGAAGCTTGATGTTACCGCCAAGTTCAAGGACGGCGGAAGCGAAACTCAGACCTTAATTTTTGAAGCTGAAAACGACACCGCTATAGTCAAGCATAGGTACGACGAAAACTCTCCCCGATACAACGAATGCTATTCCTTCGGCGTAAAAGTCCGCGCCAAAATTGCTGACTGACGACATTACTGTTCTTTTCCCACATGTAAAAGGGGGCTGTTGCAAAAACAACAGCCCTCGGCTTTATTATTCTGTTTACTTGCCAAAGGAAGCGACAGCCTTCGCAAGCCCCTCGCGCATTTTATACGCGTCGGACGAGGTGTCGTCCTCTTTGATTGTAGCGTTGTCGAAAATCATCATGAACTTCTCATCAGCGGAGAGATAACCTTTGATTGTCTTGTTGTAAAGCTCAAAGGTGCCGTTCTTCTTCACGCTTTCGAGCACCTTTTTGCTGTCGGTTTTGAACTCATAGAGCTCGATTACGGACGCGCCGTTGACGTATTTATAGCCCTGCTCGGCGCCGATAGCTTTGTAATCGGCTTTGATGGGTTCGTTCTTGTTTTCCTTCTTGAAATAATCCTCGGGGATATATCCCAGAGCGTGGAGATATTCAACAAGTCCGTTGAAGTCGGCTGAGTAATTTTCCGCCTTAATCTCGGTTGCTGCCTCGGTTGATTGGGTTGCTGCCTGCTTGTTCTCGGCGTCGCCGAGAGGGTTGGAGCTTCCGCAGCCTGCAAGAGCGGCTGTTATCATTAAGCAAGCGGCGATTGCCGCGATAATTTTCTTCATAGTATCCTCCGTTATGATAATCTTATGGTATTATACAATACTTTTCCGCTAAAATCAACCCTAGGGTAACAGAAGTAATCTGAACCTCGGTTTTGTCGGACAGATTTCCGCCTACCCTTTGTTAAAATGCTCGGAAACCCGTCAGGGTTTCCTGTGCTTTTGCCGCGGCTAGACGAAAATCTGCCTCGGCAAAACTCCTTTGGACTTTAAACGGTTGAAATTTTAGGCGATTTGCGGTGCGGAGAATGTTAGCAGGCTGGCGCCTGCTGACGTTCGACAAGCCGTAAAGAGTCAAAATTACTCCGTTTAAAGCGTGGTTCGGATTGCTTCTGTTACCCTAAATGAAAAGGCGCCCCGAAGGACGCCTTGATTGTTGTGTTATGATTGTTTTTGATTACGCAAGAACGTAAACGTTGAGGTTTCTTCTGCCGAACTGTACGCACATATCATATGTGGGGTAGAAACAGTCGACGAGGGCTGCGCCTGTGTAGGCAAATCCGCCTGTGTCGTTGGCAACCGCATAGCCGTAAACAAAGCTTCCGTCGGGGCTCTCGATGTAGAGCTTGGAACCGTAGGGAATCATGTTGGGGTTAACGGCAACGCCGCCGATGTGAACTGTGTCACCGATTGATGTGCCTGCGCCGGCAGGTGCGTAATAAGCTGTTGAAGAGCCTGAGAAAACCTTCTTGTAGGCAATCTTCTTGCCGTTGTGGTCAAGAATTGTGCCTGCGCCGCCCGAGGACTTCGTGTTGAAGGATGTCGGGTTGTTGGCAATCATCCAGTAATTCTTGCGCTTTGTGCCGACAAGAACGACCTTCTTCTTTGCCTTTTTAACGACCTTGGTGTTGGTTACTACAACCTTCTTAACCTTGCCGTTAACGATTTTCTTTGTATAAGTAACCTTCTTCTTGCCGTTGACGCCCTTCTGAGCGACCTTTTTCTGTCCCGCATAGAGTGATACGGTGTCCTTGGTTACTGTCTTGTAGCTGATTTTCTCGGTCTTGACTTTCTTTTTATAAGATACGCGGTTAACCTTGATTTTGGTCTTGTTTGTGACCTTAGCCTTGAGGCTCTTGTTAACTGTGTCGTCCTCACCGAGTGTGATGTTAGCGTGGTCGAGAGCGTCCTTGACTGTGCTCTTGGGAACGTCGTAGCTCTTGTAGTCCTGTGTCCCTACCTTAATATCTACTGTAACTCCCTCGACAACATTCATGCCGATCTCGCCGTTGCTTCTGAGTGCGTCTCCGTCGGGCAGGATGATTTCTTCACTGCCGCTGACTTGCGTTTCCGTAGTTGTTGAACCTTCATTTGAATTCGTCTTCGCAGATACGGAAAAAGCTGATGACCATAAAACCGCGACAGCTGCTACAGCTGCGACCGCTTTAATGGCGCGACGCTTGTTCTCGTTGATTGCCATAAAACTATTCTCCTTAGTTTCAAAAAATTTTGCAGCAAGACTTGCAATGATTTTGCAAGCAAACTTCCTGAGGTTTTCTCCTCGTTTTTTGCTACGACAGAATTATAAGCCTATTTTTTCGGAAAGTCAAACAAATCCAAAGCGAAGTTTTTGTTAACTTTGCACAATGAACGCTTGTCGAATGAAGGCATTCCTTCAAATTATAGTTCTTTAAAAGAAAATAGGCTTGCATTTTATGGGCATTTTGCAAGAAAACGCCCATTACGAGCCTGTAACCGGCGGTTACAGCGCTGTTACAATTTGTCCGCGCGGCAGTTTTTCATTCTCCGAAAAAATGCGGTGAATTCAGCGAAATTTAGGAAAAATGCGCCTTTTGGGCGGTTTCGGGGTGGTTTTCATGTCATAATGCACAAAACAAGACACCAAATCCTATATTTTTAATGTATGATTTTCCTGAAAAAATTCGGGAATCTTGCGTAACGGTATGAAAAAAGCCGCTTTTTCGTCAAAAAAAGCGGCTGAAAAAAATTACATTTTTCAAAAAATATTACAAGCCGAAAAAGCGGAAAATCCAGTGTTTTTCGGCATTTGGGCTCATTTTTCGCAGGAAAGCAGCGCGGAATCAGAGCCTTTTTCGGCAGAAGGAATTCATGCAGCAGCCCTCACAACGCGGTTTTCTGGCGTCGCATACAGCACGTCCGTGCAGCACAAGCCTGTGACAGAAGTCGTTGCTCTCCTCCGGGGGAAGCAGGTCGCGCAGGATGAACTCGATTTTTTTCGCGTCCTTGAGTTCGTGAAGTCCGAGACGGCGCGTCAGGCGAATGCAGTGGGTGTCAACAACAACGGCAGGCTTGCCATAAATATCGCCCATTACAAGGTTGGCTGTTTTTCTGCCTATTCCGGGCAGGGTAATGAGGTCATCGAGCGTGTCGGGCACCTTGCCGCCGAACTTCTCAACAATCATGCGCGAAAGCGCCACGATATCCCGGCTCTTGGTTTTATAAAGTCCGCAGCTTTTGATATACTCGGCGACCTCGTCCTCGGTAGCCGCGGCAAACGCCTCAGCGTCGGGAAAACGCTCAAACAGCGCCGGGGTAACCATGTTAACCCTTGCGTCGGTGCACTGAGCTGCAAGACGCGTCGCTATGAGCAGCTGGAGTGGGTCGGTATAGACGAGTGAGCATATCGCGTCGGGGTACTCCTTTTTCAGGGCTTCGACTGCGGCGAGCGCGATTTGTTTCTTTGTCATATCTATCACCAATTACTTTTCATGATTTTCAAAATAAGTATAACACAAAATTTGACCTTTTCCAACACCTTATGCTATTATATATATTAATGTATACGAAAGAGGGCGGTAGTGTGTATACCAATTATATATTTGACCTTTACGGCACGCTGATTGACATCAACACAAACGAATGGGACATCAAGCTATGGAAAAAACTTGCCATACTCTACGCATACAAGGGAGCCGTTTACACTCCGCGTGAAATCAACCGCGAATATTGCAGGCTTGTTGATGAGGAAAAGAAGCGCGTCCACAAGCGTCATCCCGAATACAGCGTGATTGACATCAAGATTGAGAAGGTTTTCCGCAAGCTTTTCTTGCAGAAGGGTGTGAAGGTCGGCGCGAGGGATATCCGCGAAATCTGCACCGCGTTTCGTTGCTTCTCCACAAAGTACATCAAGCTTTATGACGGCGTTATCGACCTGCTCGACACGCTGAAGGCTCACGGCAAAAAGATATATCTGCTTTCAAACGCTCAGCGCGGATTCACTGAGAACGAGCTGAACATGTTCGGGCTGACAAGATACTTTGACGGAATCGTAATCAGCTCCGATGAGGAATGCTCCAAGCCCGACACACACTACTATGACATTGTTATCAACAGGTACGGGCTCGACAGAAGCCGCTCGATTATGGTCGGAAACGACTTTATCTCCGACATAAAGGGCGCAAAGGAATCGGGGCTTGACGCGCTGTACATCCACCAGAGCATAAGCCCGGAAATCACCGGGAAGCTCCTCGCCGACTACAAGGTTATGGACGGAGACGTTTACAAAATCAAAAAGCTTATAATAAAGGAAGAGCTGCCGCGTTAAGCGACAGCTTTTCATTGAAAGGGTGTATATAATGAAAATATATCTTGCGTCTCCGTTCTTCAATGAGACGGAGCTCAAAAATATAGAAAAGGCGGAGAAAATACTCGCCGAACGCGGCTTTGAGCTGTTCAGCCCAAGGCTGGAGGAGATTCGCGCGGACATAAACGACAAGGCGGCGTGGTCAAAGGAAACCTTTGAGATGGACAGAGAGGGCATTGACGCCTCGGATGCGGTGGTTATGATGTACTACGGCGCCTACAGCGACAGCGGAACGGCATGGGAATGCGGCTATGCCTTTGCGACGGGAAAGCCGGTTGTTGTCATTCAGCTAGGCAAGGATTCAAACCTGATGGTTCACGAGGGCTGCCGGACGAATATTTCGCTCGATGAGCTGCGCGATTATGATTTTGAAAATATGCCGAGAAAACCATACGAGGGAAAGATGTTTTAGCGGTTAGGGCAGTTTATTTGTTGCTTTCCATATTTGATTTAACTGTGTTAATTGACGATATCAGCATTCTTCTGATGCTGCCGCATAAATCACGTTTTTCCTTGAATTCTTCGGGCGAAATTATTTGTGTCCGTTGCAGTATTTCAAGCAAATATTCACTCTCGTAGCATTCCTTCAATGCTATTTGCATTTTTGCAATAAAGTCTGCCTTGCTGTGCGCATACTTGGATTCATGAATATTTGCTCCAATACTCGTGCCGCTTCTGATTAACTGATTGGTTATAACAGTTTCGCGATGTTCTTGTTTGATTCTACGGCATAAAAACACAATATCAACCGCAAAATCCTTTGACTTTTCCAGCATAATACTTTTAGACACAAAAATCACCTCAGCTGTATTTTACCACAGCTGAGGTGATTTGTATATTCCTTGTTTTGCTAAATAGCCGCTTTACGGCTGCTAAATTGTTTCTCCTTGAGAAACAGCTAAATTCTTCGGATTCCCGAAAAGCTAAATTAAATTCAAATTAGCTGTGCGCAGCACAAGTTTAGCTACGTTAGGAATTTAGCGTGCGATAGCACATTTTGCTTGCGGCAGCGAATTTAACTGCGAAAATACCGGAGATATTTTCGCTATTACGTAGCGTCCTCAAAGGAAGCGAGCTTCTCGAGGTGAGCGTACTTCTTCTCAGCCTGATCCTCAGCCTCAGCGAAGAGCTTCTCAGCTCTCTCGGGGAACTTACGGGACAGAGCGTTGTAACGAACCTCGCCCATGATGAAGTCACGGTAGGAAGCGGACGGAGCCTTGCTGTCGAGGATGAAGGGGTTCTTGCCCTCGTCAGCGAGACGCGGATCATAACGGAAGATGTTCCAGTAGCCTGCCTCTACAGCCTTCTGCTCCTCGAGCTGAGCGATACCCATGCCGCCCTTGATGCCGTGGTTGATACACGGAGCATAAGCGATAATGATGGAAGGACCGTCATAGCTCTCAGCCTCAAGCATAGCTTTGAGAACCTGGTTGTTGTTGGCGCCCATTGCTACCTGAGCAACGTATACATAGCCGTAGCTCATTGCGATAGCAGCGAGGTCTTTCTTCTTGACAGCCTTACCTGCGGCAGCGAACTGAGCGATTGAGCCTGTCGGTGTAGCCTTGGAGGCCTGACCGCCTGTATTGGAGTAAACCTCTGTATCGAATACGAGAATGTTAACGTTCTCGCCGGAAGCGATTACGTGGTCGAGACCGCCGAAGCCGATATCATAAGCCCAGCCGTCGCCGCCGAAGATCCACATGGACTTCTTAGCGAGCTCATCCTTGTCAACGAGAGTTTTCTTTGCGAGCTCTGCTACTGCGTCGTCAGCCTGCTCGAGCTCAGCGATGAGGTCGTCTGTAGCCTTGCGTGAAGCAAGTGAATCGGAGAGAGTGTCGAGATATGTCCGGCAAGCTGCCTTGAGGCTGTCCTTGCCTGTCTTATCCATGATTTCCTCAACGTACTCAGCGAGTCTGCCTCTGATAGCCTTCTGACCGAGAGCCATACCGAGACCGAACTCTGCGTTGTCCTCGAAGAGGGAGTTCTGCCATGCGGGACCTCTGCCTTCCTTGTTGACTGTATAAGGTGTGGCAGGAGCCGAGCCGCCCCAGATTGACGAACAACCTGTAGCGTTGGCGATGAACATTCTGTCGCCGAAGAGCTGTGTCACGAGCTTAGCGTAGGGAGTTTCGCCGCAGCCTGCGCATGCGCCGGAGAACTCGAGGAGGGGCTGCTTGAACTGGCTGCCCTTTACTGTTGAAGTCTTGAACTTCTCTGCAACCTCAGGCTTGGGATCGAGACTTACGCCGTAATCAAATACAGCCTGATACTTTCTCTGGGAATCAATCGGCTTCATAACGAGAGCCTTCTCGCCCTTCTTGCCCGGGCAAACCTGAGCGCAAGCGCCGCAGCCTGTGCAGTCGAGGGTGGAAACTGTCATTGTGAACTTGTATTCCTTCATACCGGTGGCAACTGCTGTCTTTGTGTCAACAGGAGCAGCGTCAACCTCAGCGTCGGTCATGATAACAGGACGGATTACAGCGTGAGGACAAACGATTGCGCACTTGTTACACTGGATACAGTTCTCGGGCTGCCACTCGGGAACGTCAACGGCGATGCCGCGCTTCTCGAACGCAGCGGAGCCCTGCGGACATGTGCCGTCAACATAATCCATAAATGTAGAAACGGGGAGCTGATTACCCTTGTAAGCGTTAACGGGCTTGAGAACCTTGTTGACGTAATCAACGAGCTTGCCCTCGCCTGCTACCTTATCAACGGCAGCGTCGCCCTCGGCGTTAGCCCACTCGGCAGGAATCTCAACCTTCTTGAGGTTCTCCATACCTGCGTCGATAGCGGCGTAGTTCATATCTACGATAGCCTGTCCTTTCTTCATGTAGGACTTCTTGGCTGCTTCCTTCATGAGCTCCTTGGCGTGCTCGGCAGGAATGATGTCGGCAATCTTGAAGAAAGCGGACTGGAGGATAGTGTTTACACGGTTTCCGAGACCGATTTCCTTACCGATAGCGATAGCGTCAACTGTATAGAAGTTAATCTTTCTCTCAGCGAGGATCCTCTTCATCTTAGCCGGGAGACGCTCGGAGAGCTCGTCTACATCCCAAGCGCAGTTGAGAAGGAAGGAACCGCCTTCCTTGAGGTCCTCAACAATCTCATACTTATCAACATAAGAAGGATTGTGGCAGGCTACGAAGTCAGCCTTTGAAACATAATATGTGGACTTGATGGGCTTGTCACCGAAGCGCAGGTGAGATACTGTAAGACCGCCGGACTTCTTGGAGTCATAAGCGAAGTAACCCTGAGCGTACATGTCGGTGTTGTCGCCGATGATTTTGATGGAGTTCTTGTTTGCACCAACGGTACCGTCAGCGCCGAGTCCCCAGAACTTACAGGAGGTTGTGCCTGCAGGAGTTGTGTCGGGGTTCTCAACTCTCGGGAGTGAGAGGTTTGTAACGTCGTCTACGATACCTACTGTGAAGCGCTTCTTCGGGGAAGCGGACTCAGCGTTTCTGTAAACAGCGATCATATCGGCAGGAGTTGTATCCTTGGAACCGAGACCGTAACGGCCTGTGAATACCTTTACGCCGGCGAAGTCGGAGCCGTTGATGGCAGCGAGAACGTCGAGGTAGAGAGGCTCACCGATGGAACCGGGCTCCTTGGTTCTGTCGAGAACGGAGATAGTCTTTACTGTTTTGGGAAGCTCGGAGAGCATGTAATCGGCAACGAAAGGTCTGTAGAGTCTGACCTTGAGGAGACCGACCTTTTCGCCTGCTGCGTTGAGGTAGTCAACAACCTCTTCGATACAGTCACAAACGGAACCCATGGCAACGATAACGTGCTCTGCGTCCTCTGCGCCGTAGTAGTTGAAGGGCTTGTAGTTAGTGCCGATTTTGGCGTTAACCTTGTTCATATACTCAACTACAACCTCGGGAACCGCGTCGTAGTACTTGTTACAAGCTTCTCTTGCCTGGAAGAAGATGTCGTCGTTCTGAGCTGTACCGCGTGTTACGGGGTGCTCAGGGTTGAGCGAACGTCTGCGGAACGCCTCAACAGCGTCCTTGTCGAGGAGCTCCTCGAGATCCTTATAGTCCCAAACCTCGATCTTCTGAATCTCGTGAGAGGTTCTGAAGCCGTCGAAGAAGTGAAGGAAGGGAACTCTGCCCTTGATAGCTGTGAGGTGAGCTACAGCTGTGAGGTCCATACACTCCTGGGGGTTGTTGGAGCAGAGCATTGCGAAACCGGTCTGACGACAAGCGTAGATGTCGGAGTGGTCGCCGAAGATGGAGAGAGCGTGAGATGTGAGCGCACGGGCTGAAACGTGGATAACGCCCGGAAGGAGCTCACCGGCGATTTTGTACATATTCGGGATCATAAGAAGAAGACCCTGGGATGCGGTGTAGGTGGTTGTGAGAGCGCCTGCGGCGAGTGAGCCGTGAACAGCACCTGCGGCGCCGCCCTCAGACTGCATCTCTGTTACCTGAACAGTTCTGCCGAAGATGTTCTTTCTGCCGTTGGCGGACTCGTTATCTGTGACGTCTGCCATAACGGAAGAAGGTGTGATAGGATAGATGGCGGCAACGTCGGTGAACGCATATGACGCATGCGCAACGGCGGTGTTACCATCCATGGTTTTCATTTTTCTTGCCATTAATGTGTCCTCCTTAAATTATTGAGAAATATGTTACACATATTAAATCATTCTAAATTCTAACACTTTCGTTACAAAATGTAAAGGGTATAATTAAGGATTTTCCGTTATTTTGACATATTTTTATACTCAAAACGAAAAGCAGCCCCCTGTGGGAGCTGCCGCCGAAAGCCGAAGCCTGAATTCCGGCCGCCTGCGGTGCAGATGGATGAATACATATTCATATTATTTTACGGTAACTTTTAGCGCAGACTTTGCTCCGTTGCGGATTACGGTAATTTTTGCGGTTCCTTTTTTCAAAGCTCTGACTCTGCCGTTCTTCGATACTCTGACAATTTTGGAGTTTGAAGATTTGAAGCTTGTCGGGTTGTCCTTGGTGTAAAGATTTGAGCTGAGCTTTAAACCGTCTGTTTCATTTATTCGGAGAGTGTTGTTCTTGCCAGCACGTTTAAACTCTAAGGATAGATTAACCATACGCTCATACTGTTTGATTTTTGCAAATCGCTTTGCCGTACCCAAATAGTTTAATTGAGCCTTGCACATATAAAACGCGTTATAGTCAATTCGTTTTACCGACACGGGAATATTGATTTTTCTTAAATTCTTATCTTCACTAAAAGCATATTCGCCGATTATCTTGATTGATTTTGGAAAGTTAAATGTTTTTTCCTGTTTTCCATAAGCATACTGCAACAGTTTTGTATGAGCTTTGTTGTACAGATTTCCGTCAAAATCGGAGTAATACTTATTGTTTTTATCTACTGTAAATCTTTTGACTTTCTTTCCGATAAATGAACTCGCGCCAATGAGAGTTATATTTTTAGGTATGTACACCTCTGTCAAATTGCACAAGGCAAATGCACTGTCTCCTATGGTTTTCAAACTGTCCGGCAATACTATGTCAGTAAAACCACAGCCATGAAAAGCATAGTCTCCGACGCTGACAAGCTTTTCGGGAAAGCTTGTTTTTTTCAGTTTTGAGCATCCTGAAAAAGCGCTAAAACAAATATATTCAAGGTTTGAGTTTTTGGTATCAAAAACAACCTTGCTGAGTTCAAAACAATTTGAAAAAGCACCTATTCCTATAACTTTTACTGAGTTTGGAATTACAACTTTTTTGAGATTTTTGCAGTTTTTAAAACTTAAATCTCCAATGCTTGTAACGCCCTCCAGAATCGTAACTGTCTTTATTAAATTGTTGTATTCATACCAATCAGGCTGATCGTTACCTTCGTTGTCTATCACACAATCCCACATTCTGCCGTTTCCGGAAACAGTCAATTCGCCTGTATCGGTGTTAAGATTCCAGTCGCAGTCCAAGCTTTTACCGCTTACAATATGTTCATCTGTGCTTGCAGATACAGAAAACGTCAGCGATAAAAATAAAGTTAAAACCAGTATGGATGATATTATTCTTTTCATTTTGAAAACCTCTTTATAATAAAATATCATTTCACTATAGTAGTGTCAAAAAACCGGAAAAAGTTTCAAATTTTGAGAATTTTTTTAATTTAAAAAGATTTTAAAAATCAGGGAGCGTGACGCTCCCTGAAATTGATATTTCAGTATAAATTATATGACTTTAACTTTAATCTTTATGGTTTTTGTACCGTTAACTTTAATTCTTAGGGTTGTGTTTCCCTTATTTAGTCCTTTTATCTTAAACTTATCACTTGATAAATTGCCAAATAATTTAGCTACTCCGCTCTTGTCTTTTTCGAAGATGTTGTCAATAGATTTCGCTTTGTAAAGAATTTTAACGACTTTTGAGGATTGTCCCTTTTTAACGGTTACGCTGTATGTTTTTTTCAAATCCGCCTTGCTTTTCGCGTTAATAGCAATCGGCTCTAAAACGGGGCTGTTTTGAACCGTGAAAGTCTTTGTGTATGTTTTTTTGCCGTTTCTTACACTAATTTTAACAGTACCTTTATTGAGAGTAATCAGCTTGCCGCTCTTTGTTATTTTTGCGATTGTTGAGTCGGAGGATTTCCATGTTTTCAGGGATTTGCCCTTTATTCTTAGGGTAGTTTCAATTCCGCTATTCACCTCATAGTTTTCGAGCTTGGACGAAAAATCTCTTGTACTCATTATAACGGTGTTGTTAAAACCATTGTTTTTGATATAGTCAAAAGCGGTATCGTTAACGCCGAAGTGGTTCTCATCGAGCAGAATTTTAAGCATAAAGCCCTTGACCTTTGAGCTTTTACCGTAGTATCCGGCGGAACTGTCGTATAATATAAAACTACTGTTGACGGTAATTCTGCTCAGATTCTTGCAGCCGCTGAACGCGTTTTCAAAAGCAATACCGTCTTTAAGAGAAACTGTAGCCAGAGAAGTACAGCCCGCAAAGGCGCGGGAGTGAATTTGAACATAGCTGTTTGTGCTGAATTCTTTGAGCGCGGTACAGCCCTTAAAAGCATTTTCTTTGATATCGTAAACGCTTTTCGAAAGCTTGACAGAAGTTAAACTTGTTTTGCCTGCAAAGGCGTTTTTTTCGATAGAAATGACGCTGTAACCGTCAAACTCAGAGGGAACCTTACAGTAGTCAATTTCGCTGTCGGTAAAGCTGATAAGATAGGCATTGTTGTTTACGTCAAGCTGATACTTAAATCTCCCGTCATCGGTCGTGTACACGGTGTCAAGAACAGGGGGCGAGTCTGTATCATTGTCCTCATAAGCGGAAAATACGGTTGCGGATGTCATTGCGCCCATAACGATCACAAGTATTATTGTTAAGGATAAAATCTTTTTCATTTTAAAAACCTCCGTTTATACTATCATAATCTCTTTTTGGGGAAAAATCAATGATTAAACAAAACATTGATTATAGAAACAAAACATTGATTATAGAAATTATTATTTAAAAAATGTGAAATGTACACCAAATTTCACACACAGATTTGTGAACACATCTTTCACTATATAAGTGTGAAATTTTCGGAAAAAAGTTTCAATATTTTTCAAAAAATTTTTCTTTTGTAGGGTTGCACAAAAACGCCCTATGTTGTTTGTGCACATTAACGTTAAAGCCGTCCGCGAATGCGGACGGCTCAGGGGGATAATGCTATTATTAAATTGCCTTGAACTTACAGCCGAGTCTCTTGGCGTAAGCCTGAGCTTCCGTGCCCTTTTTGCCTTTGATAACAAAGTTCGGATTTCTCTTGTCAACCTTGAACCCGAGATTAACGCCGAAAGCCTTCGCGCTGATTCGGGTAACGGAAGCCGGTACCTTTACGGACTTAAGACTTGTACAATTGTAAAAACACTTCTGGGGAACATATTTTACGCCCGAAGGAATCATAACCTTGGTAATACTCTTGCAGTCGGCAAACATCCCTGCGCCTCTTTGTTTTTCCGTGAGCGTAATTGCCGGCAGACTGACGGATTTCAAGGAATTACAGTATTCAAAAACGCCGTGGCCCATTACCGGAGCCGCTCCGCTTGCAAAGCTTATTTTCGTCAGGCTGTTATTTTCCCTGAAAGCCAGATCGCCGATGGTTTTTACCGAGCTTGGGATCGTGACCTTTTTCATGCTGCACTGAGCAAAAGCAGCGCCGCCAATTTGTGTTACTGTGTTGGGTACATTGATGGTTTTAAGATTTGTATTGTAAGCAAATGCGTGCGAGCCGATTATCCGCACGGTGGAGGGCAATTCTAGGGTTTCGGCAGTGTGTCCGCCCGGGCAAGCGATAACCTTGGTAACAGCCTTGTTATACAGAATGCCGTTCTTTGCCGTATAATTCTTATTGCCGCTTTTTACTGTAACATTAGTCAGCGTTGTCATAGAAGAAATTGCCACCGGAGCGATTTTTGTTATTTTGGCGCTAATGTTCAATTTTTTTACATTGAGCTTTTTCTGAAACTGAATATTTGCGATTTTGGTAACATCATAGCCATCAAGCTCATCCGGAACTGTAAGGATATTTTTCTTGCCTACATATCTGTATATTTTGGCTTGACCGTCGGTAATCCAATACTCCCAGTCTCCCGACTTATGAACCTTTCCTGCCGCGCTCGCCGGGAAAACGCACAGCGTGCCGATGATGAGAACTAATGCCAATGTTAAGGATAAGATTTTTTTCATTTTAATTACCACCTTTCTAAATTATCCTTTCACTATAGTAGTGTCAAAATAGTTTGAAAAAGTTTCAAAAAATATATAAAAACTTTATTTTTGTATGATTGTATAAATTATCAACAAATGTTTTGTAAATAATCACCAATTTCCGAAAAATCCTAATTATAATACTCGCTATAATCGCTGTACTTCACAAGACTTACATCTGTGTAATTATTGCTCATTATCGCTTTAATATTTGCGTTTGTTGCTGAATTACCAGATTGAGTAATTTTGTTTAGGAATAAACTACAAGATGAGACTGATGCATCGTAACGTTCATTACAAAAAGTTGCAACATCAACATAGTTATAATTATAATTCTGTCCTTGAGAATTCGTACCCAAATACGTTTTTAAGTATTCAAATGTCATTCTATTTCTAGTTGTCGAATTATTTGAGTCGTTTTTGAAATCATCAAAACCGCCTGATTTAAAATGACTGGGGCTTATATATTCATCATGGTTATGAGCAACGTTATAATTATATTGACTTGCATAACTTGACATTCCGTTTTTATATTTTGTATTCTCAATTAAATAATCTGGAATTAATGTTCTATGAGCATACGTATCTGCAATTGCATGTAAGGCTATTCCAACGATTAAATATTTTCTGTAAGCGCTCGTTGTCATATTTGCTCCGCTTTGTGATTCAGCCCAATAATGAAATTTTCTTGTTGCATGCAAAAGTCCATACGGCGTGTTCTCAGAGCTGGTAAAAATATTATTATTGTTTAGATAATTTACATCACTTTGGATAGCTGTCATTGCGTTATTGTATGCTTCCATTCTGTTATTTCCACTGTTTACATAATTAGCAAATTTCCATAATGCTTTAAGATTAGTTGTATATACACCAAAACCATGCATTCCGCCATATTTTTTATTATTAACACCGGTATTAATATAAGTTAGATCATATTTACTAAGATATACTTGCCTAAAGATATCACTTTGTCCTGCTGCAAAATTCATATTAGCGATATACGTATTATTGACAACATATCCATTGTTTGCCTCTCCGATCATACTAACGTGAGTTGTGGATGACCACAACCCGGTAACAATCCCACCTACATCATATGATTCAGGCTCGGAATTGTTGACATACTCGACAGGAGCTGCCGGATTCTCGGTATAGTCGGCAAGAACTGAATCGTAGTTCTCAAGCGCGGAGCCGAGGTCAACCAGCCTTGCCGAGGAATCGGCTACTGTTCTGCCGGTGGACTTCATCAGATAGCGGACGAAGTCGGCTGTCGCGCCATCCTCCTCGAGAAGCCGGGAAGCGATTCCGGTTACCTCTGCTGTCGAAAGGCTTGTGCCGCAGCCTGTGCTGTAGCCGTCCAGTATTCCGGTGGAAACGATCTGAGTACCCGGGGCGGCGAGCTCGGTCGAGTCAATGCCTGCGTATTCAACCACATATTCTCCGTCGGAGTCGGTTGAACCGACCGCGATAACCTCGGGATAAGCCGCCGGGTACATTACGCCCGCCTCGCTGTCGTTGCCTGCGGCAGCTATGAGCATAATGCCCGCGTTATACGCGGCTGAAATCGCGCTGTGAAGGATTTCGGAGTCATAGTCCGTACCGAAGCTCATATTGATGATATCTACGTCATTGTCGATTCCCCAATATATCCCCTCAATAATTTTGCTGATAGGCGCTTGCAGATTGTTATCCAAAACTTGAACATCGTACAACTTGGCGTTGGGGTTAACGCCCTTGAAATCCTCGCTGTTACCTGCAATGAGTCCGGCAAGAGCTGTGCCGTGACCGTTGTAGTCGGTAAAGAGCGGATTACCGCATTCATCGTCAATCAGGCTGACGTGCCGAACGTTCTCGAGAGCGGAAACATATGACACGCCGCTGTCGAGCAGCTCAACCTTGACCTTGTTCTCAGGAGTCTGTGAGGTCTCGCCGACGTTCATTGCATCGAGGTACCACTGCGTAAGCGCCGAGCCTTGCTCCGTCTCGGCGCAGCCGTTTACGTTGTAGTTCTTCTCTACGCTATCTACAAGAGGACTGTTCTCAATCTGCTGAGCTTCGGTCTTTGTAACGTCCGCCTGAACGATAACCTTGCCGTTGAGCTTGTCGGAAAGCTCGTATTCGTCCTTGTCCAGACCGAACTGAGTGGCTACTGCTTTCGCTTCCTTGACTGAATCGACCTCGAAATAATACTTGTAGTCGGAATCAACCTTGCGAGTATCATCCGACGTGAAGCCGCCTGCGCTGTATTCCTCGCTTTGAATGTTCGCTTTTTCGTAATCAATCTGTGATTCGTTTGTTTCGGTTGCGTTGAACTGTACGGCAAAGGCGCTTGTCACAAGCGTTGCTACCAAAACTCCTGAAACTATGGTTTTCGTTAGTCTGGACATTTTTACTCCTCCTAAAGTTATTAATTGTTTACAGAAATTATACACCTTTATTTGAAATTTATCAATGATTAAACAAATATTGACTGTACAAAACAACGTCTTGGAATTGTAACAGGTTTACAAAAATTTACACACATTTTTGTGAACACTAATCCTCTCACTATAGTAGTGTCAAAAAACCGGAAAAAAGTTTCAAAATTTTTCAAAAAATT
>CAMHHL010000033.1 GCA_946184925.1 uncultured Clostridia bacterium
AGCATAACCCCCCTAACAGCCGATTGTTATGAAGGTACGGTATGTCTTATCAACAAGTTTGATATCAAAGATGATGCAAAGCTTAAGGCACTTGAAGGAAAGGTAACTTTCGCAAAAGTGTCTAAGCTGGAGAAAACACCGTTAAAGAACGGTTTTAACGAGGATGATTACCGGGCAATTCACAAAGAAATATTTGAGCCTTTATTTGACTGGGCAGGAGAATATCGTACAATCAATCTTTCAAAGAAAGGTACGTTGTTCGCAGATTATAAAACCATTAGCGAGCTTCTCCGCAAATGTCTCAAAAGAATGCGAGATATGGATTACTTCAGAGGTCTTGATTTTAATGCGTTTGTTGACGAAATAGTAGATATATACTGCTCAACAAATTTTATACATCCGTTCCGCGAAGGTAACGGAAGAACGCAAAGAGTATTTATAACCCAGTTGATTCGATATAACGGTTATGAAATCAAGTTTGCAGACATTGATTCAGATTATTTGATGTTAGCGACTATTAAATCTGCTCAGGGCGTAACCGATTATCTTAAAAATATTTTCAGAGAACACATAACCCCCGTTTCATAATGAAGCGAGGGTTGTTTTTTTGCAAATAAACTCCACAACTTCCCCTTGTGTTTTGCGCGGTTTGGGCTTATAATTAATTCGAGGTGATTAACGTGAAAAAACTCATTTCAATTATACTTTCAGCCATGATTCTGGCTGCTCCCATATGCGCCAACGCGTGGCGCGTTGAGCCGTACCAAAGCGGCGACGTGAATCTCGACGGCTATATCTCAATCAAGGACGCGACCGAAATTCAGAAATACCTCGCAGGAATGGACTACACCGCAAGCGCAAACGTCCGCGAAATTGCCGACACCAATCAGGACGGCGACGTTAATATAATGGACGTTACTCTGATTCAGAAGTCGCTCGCCGGTCTCGCCGAAATCCCGAACGACGCAATGCCCACACAACCCACTGAACCCACGACCGAGATGACAACAGCGGAACCGACTACGGCTCCTCAGACTCAGCCGCCCACCGTTCAGCCCACTACAATTCAGCCCACCGCTGCTCCGGTCACTCAACCGGCAACAACCGCTCCGGCACCGAACGAGCCTACCGCTCCAAACCCAAAGGTCAAGAGCAATGTCACAATCTACTTCACCAATAATGAGAACTGGACGACAGTCAACTTCTACTTCTTCAACAGCAAAACAGGAGAGCCTAAGAAGGCATGGCCCGGGGATGCGATAACCACCGCCAAAACCAACGGTCTCGGCGAAAAAATCTTCTACACAACCGTCGACACCTCTGTATACGACCGCGTAATCTTCAACAACGGCA
Organism: uncultured Clostridia bacterium; assembly: GCA_946184925.1. GTDB lineage: Bacteria > Bacillota > Clostridia > Oscillospirales > Acutalibacteraceae > Ruminococcoides. Next base: position 1,354 of record CAMHHL010000033.1, read on the forward strand.
CGCGACAGACGGTCAATGTTCCCGTCGGCAAGGCAAGCTCGGGGTTCTATATTTCCGACGCAAGCTCGCGCAAGGCGATGAAGGTCGGAACCTACGCCTACACAGGCGCCGACACCGGAACAATGAAGAAGCTCACTCTGCAATATTCCGCAGGCTATAACAAGAAAATCTGGATTTGGACTCCGGCTGACTACTCCGCAAGCTCCGCGGACAAATACCGCACGGTATATATGCTCGACGGTCAGAACATGTTCGACGACGACCACAGCGACAGCTACGGCGGCTGGGAGGTCACCGACGCGGTTGAGTCGATGATGTCGAACGGCGGCAGAGGCGTGATTGTTGTCGGAATTGACAACGGCAACTCCTACCGCGACAGCGAGCTCACCCCGGACATCGGCGACGTTGTACCGGCATACGCAAAGGACTTCGAGAACGGAACCGGCAAGAAATTCTCCGACTTTGTTGTGAACACCGTTATGCCATATGTTCAGAAAAACTACAACTCCTCAAAGGCGGCTTGCGACAACTGCATAGCCGGCTCAAGCTCAGGCGGAATCGAGGCGTTCTACATCGGAATTGAACACCCCGACAAGTTCGGGCAGATTGGCGCGTTCTCGCCCGCGTTCCTGCTGTTCGGCTCAAGCGTATGGGACAGCTACCTCGGCACAAAGACGCTCTCTCCCACTCAGCGGCTCTATCTCTACAGCGGAAACGCCTCCGGACTTGAGGCTGAAATCTACACCGACGCGGTTGCAATGTATCCGCGCCTGAAAGCTCTCGGCTGGGACGACAGCAGAATCAAGCTTGTCGAGGAAGAAACCGCCGACCACAACGAGGCATGGTGGAGAATCTTCTTCCCCGAAATGCTCGCGTGGTGCATGGACGTCTGATAATCATAACCGCATAATCTCCGCAGGGACAGGCAAAGCCTGTCCCTGTTTTTCTTCTCACTGTGCAAAGTGCATAATTATTCGGGATAATATTTGGAGAGCATTTCAGAGAGAAGTGTGCTAAAATATAGGTACCAACAATTTAAAGTTTAATACTTCATGCTTTTTTGCACAAATGTAAAATGTGGGGGTAGTGTTTTTATTTTACATAAAAGCACCTGCTTCAAATATACTGCTTGCGTGGACGTGTTAGTCATAAGCTTATATTGTAAATATGTTTGGCGACAATCGGAGCTATGTGTTTTTGGCACACGACTTCGGTTGTACGCTTTTTTGCGGTGTTGTCCAAATTTTAATTTGGGAAACAACACCCATACAAGGCACTCCCAAGAAGCGGAGCCGAAGGCGAACGGTGATTGGCTGAGTGCTACTGTAAAACATACTAAGGAGGAAACGATGATGAAAAAAGCGAAAAGATTGTTGAGCGTTGTTCTGGCGGCGCTGATGATGTGCAGTGTGTTCGTCGCGGTTCCGCTAACGGCGAGCGCAGCAGCGAGCGGAGAATATAAGTATGAAATTCTCGATGACGGCACAGTAGAAATAACCAAATACACCGGCTCTGCTTCGGAGCTTGTAATCCCCGGTGAGCTTGACGGAAAAAGCGTGACGAGTATAGGAAGTTATGCGTTTCACGATTGCATGAGCCTCACAAGCGTAACAATCCCGGACAGCGTGACAATTATAGGAGAGCGTGCATTTTCCTATTGCGAAAGACTTAAAAGCGTAACAATCCCGGACGGCGTGACGAGTATAGGCGAGAGTGCATTTAGTAGTTGCACAAGTCTTAAAAATATTATTGTAGATGAAAAAAATAAAGCTTATTGTACAATAGACGGAAACCTTTACAGTAAAGACAGTACGAAATTTATTCAATACGCGATAGGAAAAACGGATTCTTCCTTTACAATCCCGGACAGCGTGACGAGTATAGGAGGTTATGCGTTTTACGCATGCACAAGCCTCACAAGCGTAACAATTCCGGACAGCGTGACAAGTATAGGAAGGCATGCGTTTTCCGGTTGCAAAAGCCTCACAAGCGTAACGATCCCGGACAGCGTGACGAGTATAGGAGGATCTGCGTTTTCAGGATGCAGAAGCCTCACAAGCGTAACAATCCCCGACAGCGTGACGAGTATAGGAGGATCTGCGTTTTCAGGATGCAGAAGCCTCACAAGCGTAACAATCCCGGACAGCGTTACGAGCATAGAATGGGGTGCGTTTTACGATTGCACAAGCCTCAAAAGCGTAACAATCCCGGACAGCGTTACGAGTATAGGAAATTCTGCGTTTTACGATTGCACAAGCCTCAAAAGCGTAACGATCCCGGACAGCGTTACGAGCATAGAATGGGGTGCGTTTTACTATTGCACAAGCCTCACAAGCGTCACAATCCCAGACAGCGTGACGAGTATAGAAAGTTATGCGTTTTCCGAAACCGGATATTATAATGATAATAAGAATTGGGAAGATGATGTTCTCTATATCGGAAAGCATTTTATAAGAGCTAAAAATTCGTTATCAGGAGAATATTCAATAAAACCCGGTACATTAACAATAGCAGGTTCTGCGTTTGCAGATTGTACAAGCCTCACAAGCGTAACAATCCCTGACAGCGTAACGAGCATAGAATGGGGTGCGTTTTACTATTGCACAAGCCTCAAAAGCGTAACGATCCCGGACAGCGTGACGAGTATAGGGAATTCTGCGTTTTCCTATTGCAAAAGCCTCACAAACGTAACAATTTCGGACAGCGTGACGAGAATAGGAAATGAAGCGTTTTCCGATTGCACAAGCCTCAAAAGCGTAACGATCCCGGACAGCGTGACGAGTATAGAAAATTCTGCGTTTTACTATTGCACAAGCCTCACAAGCGTAACAATCCCGGACAGCGTGACAAGTATAGGAGAGCGTGCGTTTGGTTATTATTATGCGCATGATTCTTACTATTTGATTAAAAACTTTACAATATACGGCAACAGCGGTACAGCAGCAGAGACTTACGCAAATGAAAATGGTTTTAAGTTTATCGACTTAGCAGAACCGCTCACCGAGCCATCAACCGACGCTCAGACGGAGCCGACCACAACTGCTGCTCCGACGGAAACTCAGCCCACAACCGACAAGCCTACCGAGCCTGTCGAAACCGAACCGTCAAAAACCGACATCAGCAACTGGACTGTAACTGGAATCAAAAACAAGACCTACACCGGCAAGGTCATAAAGCCTGAGTTTGACGTTGTAAGCGACGACGGCGAATACGCTGACTTCACCGTTAAGTACAAAAACAACAAAAACGTCGGCACAGCAACTGTAACAATCACCGGCACAGGCGACTACACAGGCACAATCGTGAAAACCTTTAAGATTACAAAGGCAAACCAGCCTATGACGGCGACTGCTGTCACCAAGACGGTAAAAGCCTCGGCTCTGAAAAAGGCTAAGGTGAGCGTTAAGAAAGCTATCATCGTCAAGAAGAATCAGGGCGCAGTAAGCTACTCGAAGGTCAGCGGTTCAAAGTACCTGACGATTTCAAAAAGCGGCGTGATAACCGTCAAAAAGGGCAAGTACAAAAAGCAAACCCTCTCAATCAAGGTCAAGGTCACAGCCAAGGGCAACGCAAACTACAAGTCCGGCTACAAAACAGTGCCGGTCAAGGTCAAAGTTAAATAAACATTTTAAGGGCTGCCGCAAATCGCGGCGGCTCTTTTTGCGGAATCGTTCGGAACGTCGGTTTAAAGGTTATATATAATTCCCGATACAGAAGAAAAAACTGTATACTTTGGCAGTTATTTGTCATACGAATTATAATTATTTTTGATAAAAACAGCATTTTACTCAAATTATTTGTTCATTATGATAAATTTTCCGAAAAAGCCGAAAAACCACTTGTCAAGCCAAATAATTAAGTGTAAAATATAGTTTGAATACGAATAAACATACATTATTATATTTTCAGAAAAAGGATGATTGTTATGAAAAAATTTCTTTCAATTATTCTGTCCGCACTGATTGTTGCGGCATCGGTTCCCACGGCTGTCACAGCATTTGCTGCTGACAAATCCGAGGCATCCGCCGGCGCCGAGACATCCATGGTGATGACAGCAGAAGAAACCACCCCGGAGACCACCAATCCTGTAACCGAGCCGGAAACTCAGCCCAGCACTCAGCCTGTAACCGAGCCCGAGCCGGTTCTCACACCCGCAACACCCAAGACCTTCGAGTCTCCCAACAGAACCATCTCGAGAATCGCGCTGAAGTGGAATGCCTGTGCAAACGCCACAAAGTATCTCATCTTCCGTTCAGACGAGAAGGCTGACGGCAGCTACACCGAGTTCAAGAGAATCGCCACCGTCACCGGCAAGACAACAACCACTTACACCGACAGAAACCTCACAAACGGAACAATCTATAAATACAGACTTTATGCATACCGCACCAAGAACGGCATAACAACCCACAGCGGTTGCAAGGGGCTCAGAGTTATGACTCTGCCCAAGGCTGTCAATACTCTCAAGATTAACAGCAGATCCTTCACATCCATCACGATTGAGTGGGAGAAGAACCCCCTCGCGACAGAATATGTAATCTACCGCAGCGTTGAGAAGAAGGACGGCAGCTTCTCGAAGTTCGTTCTCTACAAGACTATTGCCGGCAATTACAGAGGCTACAAGAACGGTAACCTCGATTCCGCGAAAGTCTACAAGTACAGAGTAGCCGTAAGACGTACTGTCGGCAAGCTCACCGGCGACAGCTCCGTAAAGGCGACAAGCGCCATGACCTCACCTGCTCCCACAAAGAGCTTCAAGGTTAAGAAGAGCACAACCAACTCAATCTCAATTGCCTGGGCAAAAATCGGCAGAGCTGATTACTACCAGCTTTTCCGCAAGGACGGCGGCAAGTTCAAGAAGATTGCTGACAATCTCACAACGCAGAAATACACCGACAAGGGGCTCAGCTCCGGAATGAACTACACATACAGAGTTCGCGGTGTGCGCAAATACAACGGCAAGAAATACGCCGGAGAATTTGCTTCCGTAACCGGCGGCACAAGGTCTGCTAACCTCGGTTCGCTCTCTTCAAAATCCTACCTCAAGCACGCGCTCCTCAGCTGGAATTACGTCAGCAGCGCGTCGGGCTATGATATCTTTGTAACCAACTCAAAGGGCGCCCTCAAGAAAATCGGCACCACAGCGTACAGAAACTTCCTCACTAACAAGTACACCGCAGGCAAGACCTACACCTTCACCGTAAAGCCCTACTACTACTCCGGCGGCTCAAAGGTTTTTGTCGGAGCTATGTCCAAGGCGGTTACAATCGTTTCCGGCGCCTACGGTCACGCGGAACCTACCGGAACATGGGTTGAGGTCTGCACCGAGGCTCAGGTTCTGAAGATGTACGTAAACGGCAAGGGATATATTTCCACACCGGTTGTAACAGGTAACTACGGTTCCTCCGACACAACTCCCGGATATCACACTGTTTTCCAGCGTGCTTCACCCACAAGACTTGCCGGTTCCTCGGGCGGTCATTCATGGGATGTTCCGGTTCAGTACTGGCTCGGCTTCACAGGCGACGGTCAGGGTATCCACGACAGCACATGGAGAACCTCCGGCTACGGCGGAGAGATTTATAAGGGCGACGGCTCCAACGGTTGTGTAAACACACCGTATGACGCAGTTGCGAAAATCTACGCCAAGAGCTATATGGGAATGCCCGTAATCGTATTCTAAAATACATAGGTAAATGCCGGCGCATTGCGCCGGCATTTGTTTTCAGAATTCCGTGAATTGATTGACATCGTCAATCATTGACTGATATGCATCATTCCCTGAACGTCGGTATAGTATTTGCCCTTTGGAATAAGCTCTGAAATCGGGACTATTTTGTACCCCTTTGCCTTGATTGCCTTGATTACGTCGGGCAAGGCGGCAGGGGTATTTTTTGCGCCGTTATGAAGCAGGATAATTGAGCCCGGGACGAGTTTTTCGGTACAGTTCTTTACAATCTGCTCCGGCGTCGGGTCCTTCCAGTCGAGACTGTCGATGTTCCACTGAACGCAGTACATTCCGAGCGCCTTGACTCCGTTTACAACGTCGTTGTTATAATCTCCGTAGGGCGGTCTGAACAGCGTGGGAGATTTCCCGGTGAGCTTCTTAACCTCGCTGTTGCAGTCCGTAAGCTCCGCGTTCATTTCGGCGGCGGATAGCTGCGTCATGTGGGGATGTGTCGAGCTGTGATTGCCGACGTCGTGCCCCTCGGCAGCAATTTTTTTGACGGAATCGGGGTATTTCTTCACCCAGTCGCCAACGAGGAAGAACGTGGTTTTAACGTCGTTTTCGCCGAGTATATCCAGCAGTGTATCGGTCTGTTCGTTGCCCCACGCGGCGTCAAACGAGATTGAACACACCTTCTCCTCTCCCCTGTCGACGCAATAGACCGGAATCACTCTGTCCGCGGACGCGACCGCCTGCGAGGCGGTTGAAACACCGACGACCGCGGAGCTTACTCCGCACACCGCGCAGAGCAAAATAATCAGCAGGCTCCTTTTTGTGAGCACAAGAAAACGCATATGCCTCATACCTTTCGTTGTAGTATCAAGCATATGCGATAATGTTACATTTAATTCTTCATTTTGTGTTTTCCACGGTGAGCTTTACGGCTGCCTTGAGGCGGTCCATGTGCGTAGTGCCGGGCGGAAAACTCCTCAACTCGAGCCTTTTGGGCTTGATGTTGCTCGCTCCGGGGAGGGTATGCATTCTCATATTGATGTCCTGCTCCTTGACGAGCTTAAAGAGGTCGGCTATGGTCTTGCATTCATCCACTGCCGCAAGAAGCCCTTGCTTGGACATTTTCTCAGCCATAGACTCACCTCCGCTTTTACAAACAATTTCTATCATAACATTATAATTCAAATTGTCACATTTATCAAGATAAAAAATCACATTTTCTTTACTTGCCCGGAAAAATATGATAAGATTGTCAAAAGACAAAGGAGGCGTTATTTATGAAGAAATTACTGACAGTCGCGCTGTGTGCCTGCGCTCTGGTGCTCGGCGGCTGCGGTCAGAGCGGAGAGAACACCGCAACCACTGCCGCACAAAAAGCCACCGAAGCAAAAACTCAGCCGCAATCAACTGCTCCGACTGAAACTCAGACAAGCGAATTTTATGACGAAAGCGCCTTTTCGGACGACGAAAACGGCTTCAAGTCGTACTCCAACGCAACAACCGAATCGCTTGCCGGAATTGATGTTTCTTCCTACAGCGGCGAAATTGACTGGGAAAAGGTCGCCGCAGGCGGAGTAAAATTCGCGATTGTACGTGTGGGCGGCAGAGGCTACGGCGACGAGGGAACCATCTATGCCGACGACAACCTGTATTACAACATTGAGCAGGCGCAGGCAAACGGAATAATGGTCGGAGCGTACTTCTACAGTCAGGCTGTAAACACCGCCGAGGCTGAGGAGGAAGCTGATTTTGTAATTTCACACATTGCAGAGCACAACGTCACGCTCCCTGTAGCATACGATTTTGAACATATCGAAGGCGACACTGCGCGAACCGACAACGTGACCGACAAGCAAGCTGCGCAGAACGCCGACGCCTTCTGCAAAAAACTGGAAGCGAGCGGCTTTGACGCCGTTGTATATCATGAATACGGCGAAAATACGTCCGCAAGCCATCGTGAATGGGTTGCTGAATATGAAAAAACTCCCAAGCTCAGCCGCAATGTTCTGATGTGGCAGTACTCAAAGGACGGCAAAATCGACGGCATAGAGGGCAGCGTTGACCTTAATATCATGTTTGCGGAAAAAGAGTGAGCTAATTCAGGTCAGCATAATCGAAAAGCAAGCAGAAGAATTGGTAGATTTTTCATAAAAACCTAAAACTTACACCTAACTAAATGTACAATTCGCTCTTTTTACTCCAAAAGGTTGCAATTTTGTAATAATATGTTATAATTATGTCATAGAAAAGTTACGAAGTTGTTACTAATTGTTACAAAAGATTTGGTTAGGTGTTTTATTATGAGAACAAAATTCATCGGACTTGACGGCTACAAGAAAATCGAAACCGTCTCCTTCAGGAAAAAGTCCGCAGGCAAAAAGATAAGCTCATTCATCATGAGCCTGAAAAAATTCGTAAAAATCAGCCGCACAATTATCACGGAATCCCTCGCGGAGCGCAAAAAAGCTAAGGCAAAAGCCGCACCGCGAAAGGCAGCCGAGGCGCCGAAGCTCACCGTAGTAAACGCAAAGCAGAAGCGCTCTTCAAAAGCCCTCAAGCACTCGGGCGCCAAAAAGCCCTATGTGCTCAGGAGCAAGGCAGCGCTGGGAATCTCCGCGGTATGCGCGGCTATAGTTATGAGCATCACGGCGACAAGCGCTCTGAGCGCGGCTCCCGCAAAGCAACCTGAGCCCACTGAACCCACTCAGCCGACGACTGTTCAGACAGTTATTAAGGACGACGCAGCGAAGGAAGTTTGCTCCGAGCTCTCAAAGAGCATTAGCGACGAGGAGCTCCTCACCTACGGCTGGGGACTTTATGTTGACGGCGAATTTCTCGGCGCCTGCACGGACGAGAATGAGCTGAGAAACGCTCTCCAGACTGTCCTCGACAACTACAAGGCAGCCTACGACGACGAGACAACCGATTGCTTCGCAAACGACGTTGAAGTTGAGTTCGGCTCCTTCAAGAGCAACCAGCTCGGCGACGCTGAGACAATCGTGAATAACAACCTCGATAAATTCAGCATTTCGCTCTCGACCGACCTCGAATATACCGAGGACATTCCTTTCGAAAAGTTCGTCGAGTACGACGAGAACGAATACACTGATTACCGCGTTGTTACCCAAAAGGGAATCACCGGCAAGCAGAAAACAATCATCCGTGCCACATACATTGACGGAGTTCAGACCGACACCGAGATAACCGACGTGATTACCACCAAGGAAAAGCAAGACCTCTACATAGTAAAGGGCAGCAAGGAATACCCGGTTGAGGAAACAAGCGACGACATCTACTCAGACTATGACGCAGCCTCGGGCGGCAGCTCGTCCGGCTCGTTCATCTGGCCTATGCCCTACACCACCAACATCACCTCGGGCTACGGCGCGCGCTGGGGCACAACTCACACCGGAATCGACATCGCGGCAGGCGGAATCTACGGTCAGTCGATAATCGCCTCCGACGGCGGCGTTGTTGAATGGGCAGGCTCCGACAACTCGGGCTACGGCACATATGTAATCATCAACCACGGCAACGGCTACAAAACGCTCTACGGACACTGCAGCGAGCTTTTTGTAAGCGCAGGCGAAAGCGTCAGCCAAGGTCAGCCGATTGCAGCTGTCGGCTCCACAGGCTTCTCCACAGGCCCTCACCTTCACTTTGAGGTGAGAACCGAGGCAGGCGACCGCCTTGACCCTCAGGGATTTGTATAATAGCTTTTATGGGGGCTGTCACTCGACAGCCCCTTTGTTGTGCGCGAAAACTCTATGATTTTCATAACAATCCGCTCACTTGAACATATAATGCGCGGTGTCGAGGATTTCGCCCATGGTGCGGATTGCCTTGTTCGCCTTTTTCTTCATCTTGGGCTTTTTGTCCATCATTGACTTCCCGGCAAAGCCGACAACCGCGCCCGCCGCCATTCCTCCGACGACGCCCTTGACTACGCCCATAACGTTATTTTTTGCCACAAAATTCACCTCCTTGTTTACATATTTATTATTTGCTGTTAAAATATAAATAGAAGGTGATAATTTTGGCAGTTTTAAATATTGTAATGGTTGAGCCGGAAATCGCCGGAAACACCGGCAACGTGGCGCGAACCTGCGCCGCAACGGGAGCGAGGCTTCATCTCGTGCGTCCGTTCGGATTTGAAATCACTGACAGACATCTCAAGCGCGCAGGGCTCGACTACTGGCACCTGCTCGATATTACATACTATGACAGTCTCGACGATTTCTTTGAAAAAACAAAGGGCGGAAAATACTACCTCTTCTCAACCAAGGCTCAGCACCGCCACACCGACGCTGAGTATGAGGACGGATGCTATCTGCTATTCGGCAAGGAGACGCGGGGACTTCCGGAGCATGTGCTGCTCAGATACCCGGACACAACGGTGCGGATTCCGATGGTTGAGGACGCCCGAAGCCTGAACCTCTCGAACTCGGTCGCAATCGCGGCTTATGAGGTGCTCAGACAGTGGGATTATCCCGACCTGCTCACTCACGGTGAGCTGCACAGGCACAGCTGGAGCGAGGGAGAATAATCCGACAAAATGTGAAAACCTTTCTCATTCGGAAGGTTTTTCAATTTTTTTCAAAATTTTTTCATTTTTTTTGAAACTTTTTCGCTGTTTTTCGACACTACTTATGTGAAAACACTTAAGAGAGGTCGAAAAACATGAATTCAAAAACATTTTTACCGAAAGAAGGTGCGCAGCGTTATGAATAACAATAAGGCAGCGCGCGTGATTAATACGATGTTTACCGTAGGATTTATCATTATTTTTGCAATGCTTTTCCTGCTGATTATTCTGACAGGCTACAGCGACATCGGTCAGAAATACAGCTACGTATGCACTCCCGAACAGCGGTTCACGCTGTTTTTGACATTCGTCGGCTTTACGGCGGCTTTCGTCGCGGCAGTATATGTCAGATTTTACCGGCGGCACACGGGAAGGCTGAGGCAAAGGAGCTCCGGGAGCGCGGCTGTTATTATCTCCGTCGGGCTTCTGATTATTCTCACACTGCAAATATTCTGCGCAAGCGAGCTGAGAATAACGCCGGAAAACGACCCGGCGCACGTGCTGAGATATTCCTCAGTCATTGCGAGAGAGGGCAAGCTGGATTGCCTGACCTCGGGCTACAGATGGCATTACGCGATAAAATATCCGAACAATCTCGGAATAATTCTGCTATTCGGTGGCTTACAGAGAATTGAATACCTGCTCACCGGGCAATACACCGACATTCTTCCGCTTGCGGTCAATATCCTCGCGGTGAATCTTGCGATATTGTTCGCCGTATTGCTCGCAAAGCGACTGTACGGCGGAAGGCACGCGGTGGTCGTGCTTATCATGTGCGCGGCGTTCATGCCGTTCTATACCTACATAGCGTATTATTACACCGACACACTCTCGATGCCGTTCATAACAGGCGGACTGTACCTTTTCTACACAGCTCAGAACGCCCGAACACGCCGGAAGAGATACATACTGACCGCGGTTTGCGGAGCGGTGCTTTTGCTTGGCGAGCTGCTCAAGGGCAGCGTCGTGCTCATACTTCCCGTGCTCATAATATATGCGGTTTTGCGTTTCGGATTAAAGCGAGCAGCCGCGACAGTGCTCTGTCTGCTTATCGGTTTCGGAACACTGTTTTCGGGCTTTAATTATGTGTTAAAGCCGGCGGTAATCCCGCCCGAGCTCAGTCAGGAATATGAATATCCCTATACACACTGGGTAATGATGGGGCTCAAAGGCAACGGCGATTTCAGCAAGCCGGACAGTCAGTTCACAACGCTTGCCGGCGACAAAGACGCGAAAACCGCCGCCAACCTCGAAAGAATATTCAACAGATTCAACAGAATGGGACCCGACGGTACTCTCGCCCATTTTGACAACAAGGCTGTCTGGACATGGCAGGACGGCACCTACTATGTTTCGCACCCGATTGACAGCTACAAGACGCGGAGCTTTTTGCACGACTTTTTGCTGATGGACGGAGAATACTACTTCATTTTCTACGCCTACAGCTGCGCGTATCAGCTGTTCCTGATATTCATGATGATAATATCCGGGCTGCGAATAATTCGCTGCCGCCGGGCGAGCTTCCGACTTGTGCTGATGCTCTCGGTTGCCGGGATATTTGTCTTTCTGCTTTTCTGGGAGACGCGCCCGAGGTATCTGCTGAATTTCACTCCAGTTTTCATACTCCTCGCCTCGGACGGAATGAGCCTGTTCTCCGAAGCATTCGAAAAAATATTCACAAAAAAATGCAAAAAACAAGGCGCCGCCCCAAGCGACACCTCCGAAAACGACACTCAAGTTGTAAAAGAATTAATATAACAAAAGCAAATCAGCTTTTCGCTTAAAAATCAGAGCCGACTCAAATTATGCTTGAGCCGGCTCCGTTTTATTTATTGTTTTCTGTACATATAGCCGTAGGTGAGCTGTTCCTTCGCCATTCCCCACGTTGCGAGGGTGCCGGCGATTGTGTTCTGATCCCACTTGGTGTTAAACGGAACATAGACGAAATCGGGGCGTTTGTCCGGGTTCGTCTCGTAGTAGGAGTTCAGCCTTGCGAACACCTGCTCAATCGAAACATAGTTCTCGTCGCCAATCCACGCGGAATAGGTCGCGTAGCGCTTGTTGCTGAGCTGGAGATAGCTCCACGTCTTTATCGAAAGTACAAGAACCTTCTTGTCGCTGCTCTCGTTCTCGAGGCGCTTGAGGTCAGCGGCAGTATTATTGTAGTCGGTGACGCGCTCGGGTGTTGTGATGATTCCCTTCGCCGGACCGTTCGGGATCTCGGTTGTGAGTGTGCTCATTTCGCCCTCCCAGAAACAGTGGTCAGCCTTGCAGGAGATTTCCATACCGCCCTGAACGATAATCATAAACGCCATCGCGACAAACGCGGTGCGTCTCATCAGCAGAGCGTAGTCGAAGTTGTCGTCTGTTTCACGGAGCTCACGCAGGAGCTGTGCGGCAAAAACAAAGCTTGCGATATTCACAACGCTCATCGCCATAGCTTCAACATAGAAATACTGGTTTGAAGCGAAGCAGACTGCGAAGGAATAGCATATTCCGAGCACGAAGAGGCTCGCGAACAGCTTTCTCGGCTTGTTCTTGCAGAGAATGTATGAGGTGATTCCCACGAACAGCGCCGGCATCATCAGCGCGTTGTAGCCTGTTGTGGTGAGGTTCTGAACAATGAGAATGTAGCAGAACGCGGTAATCATAACCGAAAGGATAAAGTACAGCGCTCTGTGGACGCTGCGCTTGCGGTCGATAATCATGGCGAGCAACAGCGCACCATAGGCGTAGAACGCAAGGCAGAAGTGCGGATGATAGTTGAAGGCTGTGCTGAAATAGAATCCGAGCCTTTGCCAAATTGAAATCTGAGGATGCTCGGGGTCGCTGAGCAGCTTCGGGAGAACATTGAAGATATCACCAAAGCCGACGCGTGTAAGCACGAATATCAGGAATAATACAGCGAGAATCGCGACTCCGACGGTGAACCAAAGGAAGGTTTTTCCCGAGAAGAGATCAGTAGAGAGCACGAACTTGTCCGTCTTTTTCTTTACGATATAGTGAATTCCGACGCAAACTGCGAACAGAACATATGCAATCGCGAGATACGGCGAACAGAGCACAGCTCCGGCAAAGCACAGACCGCCGAAAATCAACGGCAGCTTTTTGGAATAATTCGCCGTAGCCATAAGCACACCTGTCAGCGCAATGAGGTCGAGCGCCATGGTGTTGTAGCTGTATGCCATAATGTCATAGGGAGTAAAGATATAGTAGAGCAGCACGCCGAATACAGTGACATAGCCGTATTTTCTCAGGCGATAGTACACAAATCCGGCAACAGCCGCGTGACCGATGACATACACAAATCTCGCCGCAAGCATAATACCCTCGGTCGAGCCGGTAATCGCGGTGAACAGGCTGACGAACGGATAGAGCAGGAAACCTGCCATCTGGGAAAGATGCCATTCCTGAGTGAACATCGCGTCGCCCTGAGAAAGCCTGTGCGGAACAGTGAGATAGAATGACTCGTCATAGCCGCCGAAGCCGTAGAAGCACTTCCACATTGAGAAAATCACCGCTCCGCCGAGAAGCGCAAAAAAGATGATATTCTGCAGCAGGAGCTGCTTGTTCTGCGCGTACATGCGCTTGACGGACTTTTTGATTTCCTCATAGAGCGCAATAATACCCTTGGCAAGCAGGTTGGCAAGGAACGAAGCGCACGCCGCAAGCACAAAGCCAATCGGAACGACGATGAAGTAATACCAGAGTCTCGTGCCGAAATCGGTAACGTACTTGTTGAGGAAACTGTAGTAGATTATATAATCGAAAACATACGAGAACAGATAGATTCCGAGCGCAAGGTCGGAAATCTTCCAGAAAGCGTATTTGATTGCGTTCGGCATTTTGTCGCACTTAATCCGGCTGAGGATAACGAACAGCCCGACAGAGAGCACATAAGCCTCGAAGGTGTTCCAGTTGAGAATCGCGCCGTAGCTGAACGTGCCGCCGTAGTTGCGGTAATAGTTGAACACGCTGAACAAGAACCACACCGCCGCATAGCCGATGAGCAGGGTTCGCGTTTTGAGCTTGATTCCGTACTCGCGGATATATGCACCGGTAAAGTAATAAGCAAGCGGATAAAGACCAATCCAGTAGTTCGGGAGAATGTTCGCGTAGGTTTCGTTCGACTTGGGGTTAGCCCACCATGAAGCCGTGTCGAAGTTGAATATATTCGTCAGACTGGGAAGAACCGCGAGCGCAAAGAAAGTGAGTACGAGAATCTGCTTGCCCTTCTGCGTTTTGAGCCCCTTGTACGCGAGATTCAGGAACGGCGCAATCAGGAACAGACCGATGTACATTTCGATGTACCACGAATACCACGAATAGTGACCGTCAACAGCTTCAAAATTCAGGAAGTTGAAGAAGAAGTCCTTGCCGGTAATCTCATAGCCGTTGCGGATTGCTCTCGCGAAGAAGCATACCGCGAACGCAATCGCGTAGACAATCAGCGTTTTTCGCAAGCCCTTGTAGTAGGCTCCGGAGAGCTCCTTGTGACTCATCAGATAGCCTGTCAGAATCATAAAAAGCGGCACACAAACAGTGAACAGCGTCCGCATAATCGTCGCGATGAACATCGGCGCTCCCTCAACGGTCTGGAAATAGAACTCGTTGTGCAGGAAGAAGTGAACCGAAAGCACCGAGAAAACGGCGACGACGCGGATGATGTCAAGCGAGGTATTGCGCGCCTGAAGCTTTTTCACATCCATTTTTCTACCTCTCTTTTGAAATTATAGTTTTACACTTTATTCTATCACAACCGAGCTATATTTACAACTGTTTGTTTATGCCGATAATTTGTAAAAATTACTGAAATAATTACCATTACATCGCTCTATGCTATTGCAAAACTAATAAAAATGAGATATAATTAAGTGATTGTAAATATATTTTTACTACTCAAAAGAAAGGACGTACCAAAAATGAAACTGAACAAGGTTACTGTTGATGACATCAACGTAAAAGGAAAAAAAGTTTTAGTCAGAGTTGACTTCAATGTTCCGCTCAAGGACGGCGTTATCACAAATGATAACAGAATCACCGCAGCTCTGCCCACAATCAAGAAGCTCATCGCCGACGGCGGCAAGGTTATCCTCTGCTCTCACCTCGGCAAGCCGAAGAACGGTCCCGAGGAGAAGTTCTCTCTCGCTCCCGTTGCCGTTCGCCTCGCAGAACTTCTCGGTCAGGACGTAGTTTTCGCTGACGACGACGAGGTTGTAGGCGAGAAGGCAAAGGCTGCCGTAGCTGCTATGAAAGACGGCGACGTTGTTCTGCTCCAGAACACACGCTTCAGAAAAGAAGAGACAAAGAACCTCGAGCCCTTCGCAGGCGAGCTTGCTTCACTTGCTGATGTATTCGTTATGGACGCTTTCGGCTCCGCTCACCGCGCTCACTGCTCAACCGCGGGCGTTACAAACCACATCAAGGATACAGCCGTTGGCTATCTCATGCAGAAGGAAATCGACTATCTCGGCAATGCTGTTGAGAATCCTGTTCGTCCCTTCGTTGCTATTCTCGGCGGCGCAAAGGTTGCCGACAAGCTCAACGTTATCTCCAACCTTCTCGAGAAGTGCGACACTCTCATCATCGGCGGCGGTATGGCTTACACCTTCCTCAAGGCTCAGGGCTACGAGGTCGGCAAGTCGCTCGTTGACGACACAAAGCTTGACTACTGCAAGGAAATGATTGAGAAGGCTGAGAAGCTCGGCAAGAAGCTCCTTCTCCCCGTTGACACGGTTATCGCTGCTGAGTTTCCGAACCCCATCGACGGTCCTATCGACGTTCAGACCGTTGACGCTGACAAGATTCCTGCCGACATGGAAGGTCTCGACATCGGCGAAAAGACTCAGGCTCTCTTCGGCGAGGCTGTAAAGTCCGCAAAGACAGTTGTATGGAACGGACCCATGGGCGTTTTCGAGAACCCCACTCTCGCAAAGGGCACAATTGCTGTTGCTCAGGCTCTTGCTGACACAGACGCTACAACAATCATCGGCGGCGGCGACAGCGCGGCTGCTGTTATCCAGCTCGGCTACTCCGACAAGATGAGCCACATCTCCACAGGCGGCGGCGCTTCTCTCGAATATCTCGAGGGCAAGGTTCTTCCCGGAATCGCCGTAATCGCAGACAAATAATTTGAGGATTCAGGATTTAGGGGTTTTTCCCCTAAATCCTAACACCCACCTATTTTGAAAGGAAATAATTATGAATAAAGCTAAAAGAGCCGCTATCATTGCCGGCAACTGGAAAATGAACAAGACTCCCTCCGAGGCGAAGGTTCTTCTCGAGGAAATTATCCCCGCAGCTAAGGACGCAGGCTGCGAAGTTATCGCGTGCGTACCTTATGTTGACCTTGCTGTTGCTATAGAGACAACAAAGGGCACAAACGTAAAAATCGGCGCTGAGAACTGCCACTGGGCAGAGAGCGGCGCGTTCACCGGCGAAATCTCCACCGGAATGCTCAAGGAAATGGGCGTTGAGTACGTTGTAATCGGCCACAGCGAGCGCCGTCAGTACTTCGGCGAGACCGACGAGACAGTTAACAAGAGAACAAAGGCTGCCCTCGCCGCAGGTCTAAAGCCCATCGTATGCGTAGGCGAGCTCCTCTGGGAGCGCGAGTGCGACATCACCG
>CAMHHL010000034.1 GCA_946184925.1 uncultured Clostridia bacterium
TCTTTTTACGGAGCCTTCTCTGCAACCAAAAATTTTTTGCCGATTAATACTGTTTATTGCGTAACATTGTAGAAATAAAAAAATTACAGGGTTGTATTTTTTTGTAATATATTGTATAATATACTGAGTTAGTTAGAAAGTGGGGATTTAGGCGGCTATGGAACCGGTCACACAACTTAATTATAAGCTGCCTTGCTATGAGGGCCCGCTTGATTTGCTGCTTAATCTTATCGCTAAGAATAAGATTAATATATACGATATCCAGATTTCCGAGCTGCTCGAGCAGTATATGGAGCAGATTCAGACAATGCGCGACAATCAGATGGATATCGCGAGCGAATTTCTGACAATGGCTTCCCGTCTTGTGTTTATCAAGTCCGCAATGCTTCTTCCGAAGCACGAGGAAGAGGCGGAGGAGCTGAAGCGCGAGCTGTCCGGACAGCTGATTGAATATCAGATTTGCAAGGAAATCGCCGCCGTTATGAGCAAAATATATGATTTTGATACGTTCTATAAGGACGCTTCCCCGGTGAAGTTCGACCTGACCTATAACCGCAGCCATGACCCGAACGATATCGTCAAGGGCTATATTGACGCTGTAGGACGCGGAAAGCGCAAGCTTCCGCCGCCGCAGTCGGCTTTTTCCGGGATTATCGAGAGGAAGATTGTCTCGGTAAACGCCAAGATTATCACCGTTATGCGCAAGCTTTGGAAGGGGAACCGTGTGAAGTACGGCGAGCTTTTCACTGCCGCAGAGGGCAGGGGAGATTTGGTTGCGACTTTTCTGGCAGTGCTTGAACTCGTCAAAGGCAAGCGCGTCAGGATTGACGGCGACGGCGACAACGCTCAGGTTTATATGATTAAGTAGGGATAGAATGATTACAGATAAAATCAACAGCGCTATTGAAGCGATTCTCTTCGCCAACGGCTCGTCCGTCGAGGCTTCTAGGATTGCCGTAGCTCTTGAAATTTCCGAGAGCGAGGCGAAAGAGCACCTCGAGGAGCTGAAAAACGAATATGAAAGCTCCGGCAGGGGAATAACAATAATAAGGCTCAAGGACAGCTACCAGATGGTCAGCGTCAAGGAGTTTGCTCCTGCTATCCGCACGGTTATGGATTTGAGACGAAACACTCCGCTCTCTCAGGCTGCGCTTGAGGTGCTGGCGGTTATCGCGTATAATCAGCCTGTCACCAAGTCTTTTGTCGAGCAGATTCGAGGAGTTGACTGCTCCGGCGTTATCGGCTCACTTACCGCCAAGGATTTGATTGAAGAGAAAGGCAGGCTCGAGCTTCCCGGCAGACCGCTTATCTACGGCACGACTGAGAACTTCCTGCGCTGCTTCAATATTTCGTCGATAGAAGAGCTTCCGCCATTGCCGGAGGATGATTCTTCCGAGGAGAAAGATGAGGAGATTACTCTTTTTGACGGGGAGCGCGTGACCGGTACTGTCGAAGAAATTGTCGAAAAAGCTACCGAAGAATAATTCTTTTCAAGAAAAATGATTGCACTCTATATTATTATAGGAATATTGCTTCTGCTTTTTGCGGTGTCACTTTTGAATATCAGGATTCATTTTGCGTATAATGAAACTCCGTTCCTCATAATCCGCGTGGCGTTCCTGAAATTCAGGATTCTGCCGCCAAAGCCTGAGAAACCGCAGAAGAAAAAGCCGAAGAAGGCTCAGAAGCCAAAGAAAAATGCTAAAAAGCCCGAGAAGAAAAATAAGGAAAAATCCTTCGACTTTAAGGCTTATGTAAAGCAAAAGGGTATTTCCGGTTTGCTTAATATTGTTAAGAGAGTTGCAAAACTCGCCGTGGGAACGCTCCGCGATGTTTTCGGAGCGACCACAGTGTCAAAGCTTATGCTTGATATCAAAATCGCCGGGAACGACGCCGGAGACTCCGCTATAAAATACGGCAAGGTCTGCACGGTGCTTTTTCCGGCTCTCAAGGTTATCACTGATATTGTCACGGTTGAGGACTATGACGTTAACGTCAACCCGGATTTTTCAGACGAACCGAAAAATACCGCAAAGGCGTTGGTTGACGCCAGAATAAGGATTATCTCGATAATCAGGATTGCCTTCAAGAGGGCGTTTGAGGTTCTTATGCTTTATATCAAGGCAAAGCCTCGCAAGAATAAGAAATCGAAACAGAAGGAGAGATAGATATGAGTGACCATCCTATTAACGGCTTAATGGACACAACAATGAACAAAATCAAGGAAATGGTGGACGTCAACACGATAATCGGAGACCCGATTACATCGCCCGACGGCACTATTATTATTCCGGTGTCCAAGGTTTCCTACGGCTTTGCGTCCGGCGGTTCGGATTTCCCGACCAAAAAGGAGTCAAAGGATTGCTTTGGCGGCGGAAGCGGTGCCGGAGTTTCGATTCAGCCTGTTGCTTTCCTCACCGTATTCAAGGGCGAGGTAAAGCTTATGCCTATTGAAAAGTATGATAATACGGTCGACAGAGTTGTCGGAATGGTTCCGGAGCTTGTTGACAAGGTTTCTGCGCTCTTCAAAAAGGATAAGAAGGCAGATGTTGAAATAACCGACGTGGACGCCGAGGCAGCTGACGAGGATATTTTCTAATATTTCTTCAAAAGAATAATAATGGTCGGGTAAAAGGCTGCCGCGCAGGCAAGCCCGAGCCCGACCGTTTGTTAGTTGTGTTATCTTTGGAATAGGCAGTAAAGGAAAGAGGAAATTATGGCAAAGGAAATCAGACTTCAAAAATATATGGCGGATTGCGGAGTTGCTTCACGCCGCAAGAGCGAGACGCTCATCGAGAACGGCGCGGTTAGAGTAAACGGAAAAACAGCCTCAATAGGCGATAAGATTAATCCCGACAAAGACAAGGTGTACGTTCACAACAAGCGGATTGTCCTCAAACGCAAGGGCGGCAAGCGTTACATAATGCTCAACAAGCCTCGCGGATACGTCACAACAATGAGCGACGAACGCGGCAGGCGGTGCATTGCGGATTTGGTTACTGACATCCCGGAGAGAATATATCCGGTCGGAAGGCTTGATATGGACTCGGAAGGCCTTATCTTTATGACAAATGACGGTGAGTTCGCGAACCTTGTCACTCATCCGCGGACGCAAATTAACAAGGTATATCACGTTACCGTCAAGCCCGAGATGACAGATGAACAGGCGAAGAAGCTGAGCGCCGGTGTTGTGATTGACGGACGAAAAACAGCTCCCTGCGAGGTCAGAATAATGACGCGCCGTGATGACAGGAGCGATGTCGAGATGGTACTCCACGAAGGCAGAAACCGCGAAATCCGCAAAATGTGCGAGCTTATGGGGCTCGAGGTTCTCAGGCTTCGCAGAATCACAATCGGCGGTGTGAAGATGGGCAAGCTGAAAAAAGGCATGTGGCGCGACCTGACAGCCGATGAAGTTAAGAAGCTGAGTAATAACAGCAAGATGTAAAATAGGGAATAAGTTGACAAGAAAGGCGCGCTTTGCGCGCATTTCGCTACTCATATCCGTTGTATGGGTGTTGTTACCCAAAACAAGTTTTGGACAACACCTCAGCTCGTTGCTGCGCAGCAGCAAACTGAGCTGAGAATAAAAATTACAGCCTCCTTTGAAACAAAGGAGGCTGTATTTAATTATCTTTTAGCCGGTGTATTTTGACCATGTGCCGGAGCTCAAGGTGTAGAAGTTGTTATTATCTGTAATCTTGAGGTCGGCAGTCTTTTTGCTGTCGTCCCAAATTCCTTCGCCTGTTCCCTTGAAGAGGAAGAAGTCGCCTGTGTCACCGTAGATTGTCTCGGGGAGGTCGAGCTTCCAGATGTTGTTGCCGATGCTTTCCATAGGAACATGTCCGTTGAGACCCTTGCCCCAGCCGTGAACGTTTACTTCAGACCAGCCTACATCGTTGAGGACGTAGAGTGTGGTAACGCCGTCAGCAGGTTTTTGCTCGGCAACATAGGGTTCAGCGTTTGCGCCGAGAATTGTGTCGGTACCTTCCTTGCCTGCTTCGTAGATGTTGATGCAGTTGTTAGCAGAAGAAACCGAAATGCCTTCAATTACGTTGTAACCTGTTGCCGGTGAAGCTACAGAAAGAGCACGGTAGAACGAAACGTTCGAGAGAGTGTTCGGAACTTCAGCCTTGAATACCTCGGGATAAGCGTCTAAATCCTTTTCCATGAGGTAGCTTTCGCCTGTATCGTTGTTATATACGTACGGCTCGCATCCGTCGGAGCTCAGCCATGTGAGATTTGTCTTGATGTAGAGTGTGTATGTCTCAACTACAGGGGGATTTGTCGGTGCTTCCGTAGGTGCCTGAGTGGGCGCCTGTGTCGGAGCGGCTGTGGGAGCCTGAGTCGGTGCAGCTGTAGGAGCCTGTGTCGGAACTACCGGAGTTGTGCCGCCGTAAGCCTGATGAACTCTTGATGTGTCTGACATACCTGCAAGGTACTTCTGAATATATGTAGCGTCCTGAATCTTAACATCGCCGTCGCCGTTGACATCTGCAAGCATAAGTCCTTCGCCGGAAAGCGTCTGGAGAAGTGCGATGTGCTTCTGGATTGCTGTTACATCCATGATGTTAACATTACCGTCGAGGTTAACGTCGCCGTAGTACTTAACGGCCTGTGTCGGTCCGGGGATAGTTGTCGGAGCCTGTGTGGGAGCTTCGGTGGGCTTCTGAGTAGGAGCCTGAGTAGGCGCCTGTGTCGGAGCCTGTGTCGGAGCCTGTGTGGGAGCCTGAGTGGGTGCCTGTGTCGGAGCTGCTGTTGAAGGAGCAACCTGACCCTTCTTAACTTCTGTTGCAGCTACAGGAGCCTGAACGCCGGGCTTGTCGGTTGTATCCGACCAAGCGGATGAACCTGCTGTACCGCTGAGCTTGTTGAATTTCTTTGATACGCCGTTGATAACGAGTGTGTTACGTCCGGTTCCGGGGAACTGCTTGCCCTGTGAGAGACCGCCCGAGGACTTTGAAGAGTCGGATACGATAACGTGAGCGTTCTTGGAGTGTGCAAGGTCAAACTTAACTACACCCTGACTCTCTGAGCTCGAAACGTTGCCGTCCTTGAGTGCGAGCGTCTTTGCGGCATATGCGTTCTCGGAGTCAACCTCGAGGTAGTAAGCGTTGAGGCTGGCGTCGTAGCTGAGCTGCTCGCCCGGCCATGCGCCGTTGCCGTAAACAAGTCCGCCGACCTTTGTGCCGCCTGCTGTATCCTGGTCATAGATGTAGCAGTAGAACGGTCCTGTCCACTTCTCCTGAGTGATGAGCGACTGGGGAAGGAAGATGTAAACGCCGGAGGAAGCCGCCTTTTTCTTTGTATAGAGATACTCTGTTGTGGTTGTTGTTTTGCCGTCTGTGGCTGTGAGTGTGAGCTTGATTGTCTCGCCGTAGTTGTAGTCGGAGCCAATCTTAATCTTCGGTGAGCCTGTGAAGGGGATTACACCGTAGTTGTCAAGCTGGTATGTACCGCTTGTCGCGTTTGTGAGGGAGAGACCTACTGTGAGTGTGTCAGCAGAGAATGTGCCGCTCTCAACGTCAGCGTCAACTCTCGGAGTTGTGTCGCCCTGCATAACAACTGCTACGCCTGATGTGCCGATCTGACCGCTTACTGTTCCGTTTGATACAGTAAAGGCGTTGCCGGTGATCATATCCTTGTAGCTGCCGTTTGCCAGACCTGTGCCGCTGATTGAAGCGTTTGTCGCGTTGCCGTTAACGTTAACGATAACGATACCGGAGTTGCCTCTTGCTACATATGCGAGAGAGCCGCTTGAACCTGTCTTTTCAGCCTGACCTACAAAGTTGTTGTGGAACTTGTTGGCTTCGGCAACAGGAATGCTCTTGTACGCTGTGTTCTTGGCGCTTTCGCCCATCTTCATTCCGTCTGTACGAGCGAAGTAGAGGGGAGTGGCGTCCTTGCGTGCTGCTACGAGAGCCCAAGCCTTGATGATGTCGGAGTCGCTTACGCTTGTTGAGCTTTCGCCGCTCTCGGTGTTGCCGAGGTATGTATCATGCGACTCAGCCCAGATTACAGCGTGAGAAGCGCCGCCGGAAAGACCGAAGTTAGTGCTTACGGCATTGCCTGCGTTGTGGCCTGTTACGCCGTTGCGGATAGCAGATGACTGCTTGTTGTCAGTGATTCTGTACTTGCCGTTGTTGAGGCTTGTGTAAGAGGAAGCCGAACGGTTGTTGCCGATTGTGTTAAGAATCTCACCGTAGTAGAAGAGCTTCTTGGAGCCTGCGGCCTGGTTAGCAGCGTTTATAATCTTTGTCCAGAAGCCTGTGTCGGTTTCGATGTGCTTAGCCGCGTCAAAACGGAAGCCGTCAACGCCGCAGTTTACACAATCTGTGAGGAGAGCGGCAACCTTGTTCTGGATTGTTGCGTTGCTTGAGTTGAGGTCGGGGCAGCCTGTTACAAGACCTGTAGTAACTTTGCTGCCGTCATCAGCGCTGCTGAATACCTGGTGGAAATAGGGGTTGCCCTGTGTGGAGCCGTTTCCGTTCCAGATTTGGGGCTCATATGTCTGAACCGCCTTAGCAAGCTTGTAGTACTTTGCGTCGTCATCCGCGCCGAGGTGGTTGGAAACGATGTCGCAGATAATCTTGACGTTGTACTTGTGAGCAGTAGCGCAGAGAGACTTGAGGTCGTCCTTTGTACCTACCCAGCTCTTGTCCGCGATGGAAAGGCTTACAGGCTGGTAGAACTTCCACCACTGACCGGATACGTTAGTCGAAGAGCTGTAGTCCTTCGGCTCCTGAACCGGAGAAGTCTGTACTGCCGAATATCCTGCCGCGGCAATCGCGGGGATGTTCTTTTCGATGTCTGCATAGCTCCAGCAGAGAGCGTGGAGAATACAGCCGTCCTCGATGTTGCTCTGAAGATTTGTCGCCTGACCGGTTTCTGCCTTTGCGCTTTCTGCGGCGCTGGCAGGAACAGCCATAACAAATGAGGTGCAGAGCAATGCGAGAACCATTGCAATACTCAATATACCTTTGAGTTTTTTCATTTTTCAAAACTCCTTTCAAATTTTAACGCTATTACACGCTTTATCACTATACATTATATCAAATCACAAAAAATATGTATATATGTTTTTTTAACCAATAACTGCAAAAAATTTTGTGTAATTTGCCACTTTTATACAGATGTGAATAATGTTGTCGTTAATTTTATATTTATACTTCTTTAAATTCATTGACTTTTGTCCAAAAAATGTTATAATTTGAGACACGTGTGCACGAATGTGCGTCCCGTTGTTGAAATACAATTTGGGGGTAGATAAATGAAACAGGCTAAAAACGATATAATTGTATCCCTCAGGGATATATTTGTAGAGTTTGACGGTGAAGTGATATTAAATCATATCAATCTGGACATAAGAGATAAGGAATTTGTCACGATACTCGGTCCCTCCGGCTGCGGCAAGACCACCACTCTGAGAATAATCGGCGGTTTTCTTGAGCCCGGAAGCGGAGACGTTTATTTTGACGGCGAAAAAATCAACGGACTTCCGCCTCACAAGCGTAATGTCAATACTGTTTTTCAGAAATATTCGCTGTTTCCGCATCTCAACGTATTTGAGAATATTGCCTTTGGAATGCGCATCAAAAAGCTTCCGAAGGATGAGATAAAAAAGCGTGTGAAGGAAATGCTCGCTATTGTTGACCTCAAGGGCTATGAAAAACGCAGCGTCGCGAAGCTCTCGGGCGGTCAGCAGCAGCGTGTTGCCATCGCGCGCGCTTTAGTTTGCGACCCGAAAGTGCTCCTGCTTGACGAGCCGCTCGGTGCGCTTGACCTCAAGCTGCGCAAAACAATGCAGTGGGAGTTAAAGCAAATTCAGCAGAAAACAAACACAACATTTATATATGTAACCCATGACCAGGAGGAGGCGCTCACGATGAGCGACACCGTCGTGGTTATGAACAACGGCATAATTGAGCAGATAGGCTCGCCGACAGACGTTTATAACGAGCCTGTCAACGCTTTTGTTGCCGACTTCATCGGCGAGGCGAACATCATTAACGCCGTTATGATTGACGACTGTCGTGTTCGCGTGCTGGGCGAGGAGCTCGAGTGTGTGGACAAGGGCTTCGGTCAGAACACTCCTGTTGATATCGTAATTCGCCCCGAGGATATCGAGGTTGTGCCTCCCGAGCAGGCTAAGCTTGTCGGCGAGGTAAAGGATGTCGTTTTCAAGGGCGTTCACTATGAGATGACCGTTATGTGCAAAAACTGCGAGTGGATTATCCACTCAACGGAATGCTCGCCCGTCGGCTCAAAAATCGGTATGAAAATCATACCTTTTAATATCCAGATTATGAACAAGATGTTTCCGCATCCTTACAACCAGTTTGTTTGCGAGGTTGTTTACGCCGACGAGGAGAACAATTCTGTTACCGTTACGCTCGAGGACAGCAAGTTCGACATTGAAGGCTTCTGCTATCCGGCAGGCACAAAGCTCAAGGTTACGCTTCCGCCGCAGGCGCTTTCAATCGCAGGCGACGGCGTGGGCGATATAGATGATGTCTACATCGAATCCGTAATATTCAAGGGCGAACACAACGAAATTATCCTTGAGTCCGACGAGCAGAAGTGGATTATGCACAGCGACGTTGACGAGCAGGTCGCTACCTATGTTCCGCTGAAATTCGATTTTTCTAAGGCGCATATTGAGCCCGTGGAGGAAGAAAGTTGAGGCTGCGTCGTCCGTCCATTCCGTATATAATCTGGATGGTGGTTTTTACGCTCGTTCCCATTGTCCTGATACTTTTCTACGCGCTTACCGACCGCAGCGGCAGCTTCAGCGTTGAAGCGTTCACAAAGGCTGTCGGTTACAGCGACGTGTTCCTAAGAAGCATTTGGATTGCGTTCATCTCGACACTGATTTGTCTTGTAATCGCGTACCCGATGGGCTATATTATGAGCCGTCAGAAGCGCAGCGTCCAGAATTTTCTGACTATGATAATAATGATACCGATGTGGATGAATTTCCTGCTCCGCATCTATGCATGGGTTACTCTGCTCCAGAACAGAGGCCCGATTGACACGATGCTTTCAATCTTCGGAATTCACACTCAGCTGATCGGAAATCAGGGCGCGGTTATCCTCGGCATGGTTTATGAGTATCTGCCGTTCATGATTCTTCCGCTCTATACCGTTATGTCCAAAATCGACACAAGACTGATTGAAGCGGCAGGCGACCTCGGCGCTAACAAGTTCGGCGTTATGAGGAAGGTAGTGTTTCCGCTCAGTATTCCCGGAATTATCTCGGGAATTACAATGGTGTTTGTCCCGACAGCGAGCACATTCCTTGTGGCTCAGTACCTCGGCGGCACCAATGACATCATGATAGGCGACGTAATTGACAAGATTTTCTGGAGCGACCACAACACCGGCTCGGCAATTGCGCTGATTTTGATGGTTGCAATCCTTATTTTCCTTGTTATTCTGAATTTCTTTGGAGATGAGGAGGCGATTGCGGCGTGAAAAAGCTTTCAAAGCTCTATACGGCACTAATCATATTCTTTATGTATATGCCGATAATCGTTCTCGTTATATTCAGCTTCAACGACGGCAAGACGACCGTCTGGAAGGGTTTCACACTCAAATGGTACGCTGATTTGTTCCGTGACAGTCAGATTATGTCCGCGCTATGGAACACGCTTTTGGTTGCGGTTCTCGCTTCGGCAATCGCTACGGTAATCGGCACCATGGCGGCAATCGGAATCAACAACTTTTCAGGCAAAAAGCGGCTTCTTCTGCAAAACATGAGCAACATATCTATCCTCAGTCCGGACGTAGTAACCGGCGTATCGCTCATGCTTATGTTTACCATAGCAGGTGTTGCGTTCCATTTTCAGATGGGTTTCTGGACTGTATTGCTGGCTCACATTACTTTCTGCACGCCGTTTGTTGTGCTGAGCGTTCTGCCGAGAATCCGTCATATGGATTATTCTCTTTATGAGGCTGCGCTCGACCTCGGGTGCAATCAGTGGCAGGCGTTCCGCAAGGTTGTGGTTCACGAGCTTATGCCCGGAATTTTTACCGGATTTCTGATGAGCTTCACATATTCGCTCGACGATTTTGTAATAACTTATTTTACAAGAGGCGCGAGCTTCCAGACGCTTTCAATTCAGATTTATACTATGACACATCAGCGTATTTCCCCGAAAATCAACGCGCTTTCCGCTCTGATGTTTGTTGTGATTATCGTTCTTATGGTCATCATCAACGTTAAGGACAGAAAAGCAGAAAAGCGCATGGGAGAATAATAAAGGCAACACCGCACAATTTACGGCGCACGCCTTGCTTGAATATTGTTCCGTCATGTTGCCCAAAAAAGTCTCGGCAAGGCGTCAGCCTTACCTCGATTTTTTGTCCAACCTGACGAAAAATCTTACTTCGCAATCCGCACACCTAAATTATGCGGTGTTGCCTAAATTAACTGAGTAATCAAAGGGAGGAAACTATGAAGAAAATTCTTTGTATTGTACTTTCGGCTGTTATCGCCATGTCCTGTGCCGTTCTTTTCGCGGGCTGCGGCGGAGAATCAGCCGGAGAAATCAATGTTTTTAACTGGGGCGAATACTTCGCCGACGGTTCCGACGGAACGGTTGACGTAATCGCTAGGTTTGAGGAGGAGACCGGGATTAAGGTCAATGTGACTACCTTCGAAACAAACGAGGAGCTCTATAACCTTCTCAGCACCAGCAATTCGAGCTATGATGTTGTTTTTCCGTCCGACTATATGGTTGAAAAGCTCATCAGCGAGAAACTTGTGCAGAAGCTCGATTATTCCAAAATTCCTAACTACAATAAGGTCATCAAGCGTTTTCGCAACATGCCCTATGATCCCAAGGGCGAGTACAGCGTGCCCTACAGCTGGAACGTTACCGGACTTGTCTACAACAAAACTATGGTCAAGAACATTCCCGATGACTGGGACGGACTCTGGGACGAAAGCCTCAAGGGACAGCTTCTGATGTTCAACAACAGCCGTGACGCTTATGCAATCGCTATGCAGCAGTGCGGAATCACACCCGACACCTTCACCAAGGCTGATATTGACAAGGCGACAGAAAAGCTCAAGGCTCAGAAGCCGCTCCTCAAGAAGTATGTCATGGATCAGACCTTTATCGAGATGGAGAACAGCCAGTCGGCTATGGCTCCTTACTATGCAGGCGATATCTATACTATGATGACAAACAACGAGGATCTTGTCGGCGTTCTTCCCAAGAGCGGCTCAAATCTCTTTGTCGATTCTATGTGCATTCCCAAGAGCGCCCAGAACGTTGAGGGAGCTCTCAAATTCATCAACTTTATGACTGACCCCGAGATTTCGGCGGCTAACATGGATTACATCACCTACGCAAGCCCCGTCGAGGGCGCTAAGGAGCTCATCGACGAGGATGTTGCCGGAAGCGAGCTTGTTTATCCTCCCGACGAATATCTCGACAAGTGCTACACCTTCCGCAACGTTGACGAGGATGTTTACTCCTATATGCAGGAGCAGTTTGTTAAGGTTATGTCCTGATATTGAATAAAATGGAAACTACATTGCTATTTGTTCTTATTGCCCTGTGCGCGGTGATAATCGTACTCGGCATAATAATTCTTACAAAGAAAAATAATCCTACTGATAATTCCGCTCTTGTTCGCGAAATTGATGAAATCAACCGACGTGAGCAAAGCGCGCTGCGACAGGAACTCACGGCTTCCACCCAGCAAAGCGTCAAAGGCATGGGCGATATGATTTTTGAGAATCAGCGCCAGTTTGCCCAGAGCCAGAACGCGGCTATGGCAAATCTCGAGAGCCGCTTCAAGACCTTCTCGCTTGAGAATGAGCAGAAACTTGACAATATCCGTTCAACAATGGAGAAAAAGCTCAGCTATATTCAGGAGGACAACAACAAGCAGCTTGAGGAAATGCGTAAAACCGTTGATGAAAAGCTGCAAAGCACTCTCGAGGACAAGCTCAACAAGAGCTTTGAACTCGTCAATCAGCGGCTTGAGCAGGTCTACAAAGGTCTCGGCGAAATGCAGAGCCTTGCTGTCGGCGTCGGCGACCTCAAAAAGGTTCTTTCGAATGTAAAGACGCGCGGAATAGTGGGGGAGATTCAGCTTAAGGCTATCCTGACCGAAATTCTTTCGCCCGAGCAGTATGACGAAAATGTCGCAACCAAGCGCGGCTCACGCAACGTGGTCGAGTTCGCTGTCAAGCTTCCTGCCGAGGACGACGGTTTCATCTATCTTCCGATTGACTCCAAATTCCCCGGAGATACCTACGCCGCTCTTCGCGACGCTATTGAGGAAGGCGACAAGGTGAAGATTGACCTCGCCGCAAAGGCACTCATTACTACTATTAAGAGTGAAGCGCGCGATATCCGCGACAAGTATATAAATCCGCCAAAGACTACCGACTTTGCGATTATGTTTCTTCCGTTCGAAGGACTTTACAGCGAGGTTGTCAACCGAGGGCTTGTTGAGGAGCTTCAGCGCAATTATAAGGTCAACATTGCCGGTCCGAGTACAATGGCGGCATTGCTGAACTCGCTGCAAATGGGCTTCAAGACACTTGCGGTTCAAAAGCGAAGCACCGAGGTGTGGAAGGTTCTCGCTCAGGTTAAGACCGAGTTTGACCGTTTCGGAAGTGTGCTCGAAACTACTCAGCAGCGCATTAATCAGGCGAACCAGGAGCTTGATAAGCTCGTCGGCGTCCGTACCAGACAGATTCAGTCTAAGCTTGAAAAAATTCAGCAGTTCGAGGAAGATTATTCTATTAAAGAAATAAAAGAGTGATATACAACTGAAATGTTTTGTTTGAAATCTCCGGCTCAAAACCGGAGATTTTTCTGTTTCCGCCGCTCATACGTCAATAAAAGATGAATTATTCAGCTCCGGCAGGCAATACTTTAATCATGAACTATTGCTGAAAAGGAGCTGTTAAATTGCAGTACAACAAGGTCGAAATTTGCGGCATTAATACTGCTGAACTCAAGGTTCTTACGGAAGCTGAGAAACGGGAGCTTCTGCTGAAAATCCGTGACGGAACGCCCGACGAGAGCCGCAGAGCACGTGACAAAATGATTCAGGGGAATTTGCGGCTCGTACTGTCGGTAATTCAACGTTTTGCCGGCAGGGGAGAGAATCCCGACGATTTATTCCAAGTCGGCGTGATCGGGCTGATTAAGGCGATTGACCATTTTGATTGTAATCTTGACGTTCGTTTTTCCACTTACGGCGTGCCGATGATAATCGGAGAGGTCAGACGATACCTTCGCGACAATACTGCAATCCGAGTTTCACGTTCTATGCGCGATACCGCGTATCATGCAATGCAGGTCAAGGAACGACTGACCAATGAAAACAACCGCGAGCCGACTGTCGAAGAAATTTCCGCTGAGCTCGGTCTTTCCAAGGAAATTGTCGTCCTCGCGCTGGAATCTATAGTTGACCCTGTTTCGTTATATGAGCCGCTGTTTTCCGACGGCAATGATACAATCTATGTCATGGATCAAATCGGCGACAGCTCGGATGACAGCGACTGGGTTGAGGAAATCAGCATGAGAGACGCTATCAAAAATCTCACTGACAGAGAAAAGAAGATAATCGGACTCAGGTTTTTCAAAGGGAAAACCCAAATGGAAGTCGCAGACGAAATCGGGATATCACAAGCTCAGGTCAGCAGGATTGAAAAATCCGCTCTGAAAAAAATCAAGGAATAGCTTTTATTCCGGCTCCATTGATGATATAATTGTCCCGGAGGCGATTATATGTTATTTTTATGTTATCCCGGATGCTCTACCTGCAAGAAAGCGCAGAAATATCTCGAGGACAGGGGAGAGAGCTTCACGCTCCGCGATATAAAGCTCGAGAACCCCTCGCGTGATGAGCTTGCGGAGTGGTACGAAAAAAGCGGACTTCCGCTCAAAAGATTTTTCAATACCTCAGGTCTTGTCTACAAGGAACTGAAACTAAAGGACAAACTCCCCGAGATGAGTGAGGCTCAACAGCTTGAGTTGCTTGCGGGTGACGGTATGCTTGTGAAACGACCGATTCTCGTTGACGGTGATACGGTTCTTGTCGGCTTCAAAGATAAAGAATGGAATGAGCATTTTGCATAATAACAGAAAAACAGCTCACGTGTTGTGTGAGCTGTTTTTTCATTTAAAAGGAGAATATCTAATGCAAATAATGCCGGAATTCTGTTTATATTCGTTCTGCCTTCGGCTTTATTTTGTTACGAGATAATACTGAATTGCCGTCGCGTCCTGAATGCTTACTCTGCCGTCTCTGTTGTAATCTGCAAGTCCGGTCTGCTCGGCGTCAAATGTAATGTACTTGACAAGATGCTTCTGAATCATTGTTACATCAGCGATATCAATCATTCCGTCGCGTGTAACATCACCGAACGAGAACCTGCTGATAATGCTTGCCGGCTGAGTTGTGGGAGCCTGAGTAGGAGCCTGTGTCGGAGCCTGAGTAGGAGCTTGTGTCGGCGCGTCGGTTGGTGCCTGAGTAGGAGCCTGTGTCGGTGCCTGAGTGGGCGCCTGTGTAGGAGGCTGTGTGGGCTGATCTGTTCCGGGATAATACGTCGGAACTGTTGAGCCTGCCGATTCGGCGTTTACTTCGTTGCAAGCTGTGCCGCCTGAATTTGTAACAGTTGAGCTCTTGATCGTATAGTTTGTAGAGCCTGTTATTGTGATGTCAACCGTCTGCTTTCCGCCGTTGCCTGTGTTGAAGATTATTCTGTCATAGGTGTTGGGGATAGTAGCGGTATATGTTCCGCCGGAGCCGCTCATCGGTGTTCCCGGCCATTTTGCGAGTGTTGACTGGGAAGAGCTGTTCCAAGCGTAGAGGTTAGGAGTTGCGCTCCATCCGGATACGTTGTTTGTCTTGAGCGTAATGGTATATTCGCTCTCCTGATCAACCTTTGTGTATGTATATGTTTCCGTAACGGCAACTGCGTTCTTGACATATCCCTTAAGTGTTACCTTGTATGTTGCGCCTGCTGTGTCGGAAGCGGAACCGATTGTAATTGACTGTCCGCTTGTATACTGAACAGCTGCTCCGCCGTTGATTTCATATGTAGCGCTGTCAACCTTGCTTGAGTTGAGCTTTACGGAAAATGTAGCTGAGTTGTATGTTGTGCTTGTTGTAGCCGATACCGACGGACCGGGTTCTGTGTAAAGAACAGCAACGCCTGAGCTACCGATTGAACCTGATGCCTTGCCGCCCGAAACAGTGAAGTTCGTTCCGCTTACGCGATCCTGATATGTTCCGTCTGCAAGTGTTGCGACTGTAAGACCGGAAACCGATTTTGTTGTACCAGAGCAGTTAACGAGAACCGCGCCGCCGCCCTGAGTTTTGCTTCCGCGTCCGATAACAGCAACGCCGTTTGCGTTTGCGAGATATTCGCCCTGACCGGCAAATACGTTATTGAACTTGTTGACTTCGGCAACTTCCTTGGATGTCCAGTCTGTCTCGGACGCAACGCCGAGAAGCTGGGTAAGGGAAGCCGGGCGAGCGAGGTACATGGATGTGATACCGTCACGCGCTGCGATAGCTGCCCATGTCTTGTTTCTCTGTGCCTTTGAGAAGTTCTTTGACTCTCCGTCCATATATGTGTCATGAGACTCATTCCAGAGAACTGTCTGCGACTTTGTGCCGTTAGACATATTCTGAGGAACAGCGTTTGCAGCTGAACCGCCGTTAACTGCACTCTGAACCTGACGGTAGATCGTTGAGTCAGTAACCTTCATGAAGGGGAAGTAGAAGTTATAGGAACGGCCGTAACCGCAGGTGTTCAGAATTTCTCCGTAGGAGAGAATGTCCTTGCCGTATGAGGTCTTTGCATAGTTTTTAACTTTTGTTATTGTATTTGTCCAGAAATCGGAACGATATTTAGCGGAATCCGAAGGAGTTTCGATGTGCTTTGCGGCGTCAAAACGGAAGCCGTCGATTCCTGCGTCAACCATTTCCTTGAGGTAATCATAGATAGCGTTCTGAACTCTTGAATCCTCTGTCTTAAGGTCGGGGAGACGTGATGTACATCCTCTTGTAAGGTCGTTTGTACAAGAATCCTCGGGACCTGTCCACTCGTAAGAGTATGTCATGTTGAACCACGGAGAGTGGAAGAGCTTGTTATTAACGATTTCCGGCTCAAATGTTTTAGCCTTAGGTGTAAGGTGCTGCATCGGATCCGAAGAGGAAATGTTGTCCTCGCCGCTGCATGTACCCATATGGTTGATAACCGAGTCGGCAATTACTCTCACGCCGTAGGAGTGAGCCGTTTTTACCATCTTGACAAGCTGAGCCTTTGTTCCGAGCGCGTTATCGGTGCTTTCGTTAAGCTGGAAGCCAGCCGGCTGATAGAACATCCACCAACCGTTGCCGTTTTCTCCGGTTACCTTGTGTCCGGTGGTTCCTTCCTTGATTTCATTCGGAGGTGAAATCTGTACTACTGAGAATCCCTGCTCCGCAATCTTGGGAATTTCCCTCTCAAGGTTAGCGTAGCTCCAGTTCCAACACTGGAGAATGGTTGCGTTGTCGAGATCATCAGTGATACCGTAGGGATTATTCGTAACATCGGAATATGTGTCGGGCGCAGCCGATGCCACAACATCCTTTGTGATTGCTGTTGAGGTAAATGCCGCTACACCAAAGCAGGTGAGCACAATGCACATAGCCAGAACAGCAGATAATATTCGCTTTTTCATAACATGTCCTCCTGTTTCAAAGCTTCTGACAAGGTACAAGTACCTTTTATATCAACTATAATGATATAATATTTTCGTTTCAAGTTCAATTCATTTTTTGTACAAAAATTGTACATATAATATGTATATAATGACGTTTCCCCAAAATATACAAAAGGGTTGCCGCCCAAGCAGCAACCCCGATATAGAAAGCTTATTGATTTTCAAGTGATTTGTTATCTTTCGCTCTCGTGCCATTCTTCACCGCCGAAAATGAAATCATCCAAATCGCCGTTATCAATATAATGTATGAATAACACTGTGTCACACCTCCTTAAGACCGGCTCAATGAGGTGTCCCATGCTACAGCTTCAGGTATGCCTTAACTATGTCGACAACCTGTTCGTCGCTCAGCCGGGTACGATTTATGCACAAATCGTAGTTTTCGGGCTGACCCCATTTTTTGCCTGAATAAAAATTATAGTAATTTGCCCTTGATTTATCGGTTTTGGAAATAACCTGCTCCGCCTTATGCTCCTTAACACCTTTTGTTTCGATTACCCGCTTAATTCGATAATCCTTGTCAGCATAGATAAAAAGCCTCAAAACATTTTTTCTGTCCTTGAGTACATAGTCGGCACATCTTCCTACAATAACACATGAACCTTCGTCGGCAAGCTTCTTAATTATTTTGTGCTGAAGAAGATAAAGCTTGTCATTAACCGGCAGCTGATCGCCGGAGAAACTATTTCCAAAGGAGTACATCCCCATTGAAAGCGAGTATAAAAGACTGTTGGTAGCCTTTTCGTCAACATCGTCAAAAACCTCGGGTGATACACCGCTCTCTTTAGCCGCAAGTGAAATCAGTTCTCTGTCATAGCATTTAACTCCCAACGCTTTTGCAAGAGCATTTCCGATTTCACGTCCGCCGCTTCCGAACTCTCTCGATATAGTGACAATGTAGTCGCACGTCATTGATGAATATCCTCCTTGTTATTTCCGG
This sequence comes from uncultured Clostridia bacterium, assembly GCA_946184925.1. Classification (GTDB taxonomy): domain Bacteria; phylum Bacillota; class Clostridia; order Oscillospirales; family Acutalibacteraceae; genus Ruminococcoides. The sequence goes on from CAMHHL010000034.1 coordinate 17,689, forward strand.
GTTACTAAGTATTATATGCACTTTGCACCAAAAAATCAACAACAATTTACAATTTCGTTAATATTGCACAAAAGAATAATAATCTGTTTGTGCAAATTTCCTTTTAAGAAACATCATGCGCTCCAATCACATTAAAAACATACTCAGAATGCCGTAATGTAATGATATGACGCATCTTTGTTGATTATGTAAAATTTTTCAAATTATTTTTCAAAAAGGGGTTGACATTATTGCCATATTGCTATATAATATCAATCACGCTCAACGCGAAAATTACAACATTGTAAAATCCGCAAAAGAGCGCAGGAACCTTGAAAATTAAACAACGAAAGTACAGAAACCCGTAATGACTT
>CAMHHL010000035.1 GCA_946184925.1 uncultured Clostridia bacterium
TTAGGTATTTAATCACGGCGCAAGCCGAAAGAACCCCCTGCGAGAAATCGCAGGGAGTTTTTATCTCTACCCTTTTGGCTTGAGTGCTCCTGTCAAGGGTTGTGTTTGAGCTGTGTGTCGCTGTCCTATCCGACGGCTGTAAAGGTAACGCACCAAAAGCCTTCCATAACCGCGAAGGCTTACGCGCTGCCTTTCCTTTGGTTGAAATCCTGAATAAACAACGTGCTTTTTGCCAAAAATGCCGGTGAAAGGTCCGGTGAAATGATTTGAACCCAAAGGATTTGCAGGCGCTCAGGGCGGCGGACGTTGCCCGGTGCGACAAGACCGGTCTTGCGGATTTGCGTGAAGTTCGTTTTTCCGTGGACGGCGCTCCGGCTGAAAAGCTCCGGGGCTTTCTCGCAGCCGTAAAAAATCCCTACCTGTTTTGCGTGGGCAATGTTGCCGTCAGGATTGAATATTGCGGCGAGAGGAGCCTTACGGAAGCTTTGCTCAGCGCACTGAAGGCAAGCTGAATTCCCGGTTATTTCCATTGCGTTTCAAGCGGCGTTGTGCTATACTCGGATTGATGTGAACGCCGCCGCTTGAAATATACATACGGAGGCTATTATGATGGAAAAATATACGGATTATCCCGGGCAGCCTCAGCGAGCGGAAAAAGCTTGGAGCGCTGCCCTTTATATTCGGCTTTCCAAGGAGGACGCCGAGAAAAAGAACGAGAGCGCGTCCGTCACAAATCAGCGCGAAATCCTGCTCGAATATCTGCGTCAGAACCCCGAGCTCGAGCTTTTTGACATCTATGTTGACGACGGCTTCACCGGGACGGATTTCGACCGTCCGGGGTTTTTACGGCTGAAAAACGATATTGAAAAAGGCGCCGTCAACTGCGTTGTCGTCAAGGACCTCAACCGCTTCGGGCGGAATTACACCGTCGGCGGCGACCTGATTGACAACTACTTCGCGCGGAAGAATGTCCGCTTCATCGCCCTGAACAACGGCGTTGACACTGCTGACGACAGGATGAACGCCGCCACGCAGTGCATCTCAATCGGCGTGACGAACGTCATCAACGAGAGCTACTCGGCGATGACCTCGGTCAGTATCCGCGGCACGCTCAACAATCACCGCAGGCAGGGGAAGTTCATCGGCGCCTTCGCCTGCTACGGCTATATGAAAAGCCCCGACGACTACCACAAGCTGATTATTGACGAGGAAGCCGCCGAGGTGGTGCGAATGATTTACCGCGACTTTATCGGCGGAAAAAGCATGCGTGCGATTGTACGCATGCTCAACTCCCTCGGAATTCCGAATCCTACGCTGTATAAACAGCAAAAGGGCTTTAATTTCAGCGCCCGAAGCGGCAGGAACGACGGGCTCTGGTGTGACAGAACCGTTCGTCGTATTCTTCAAAACGAGATGTACATCGGCAATATGGTTCAGGGCAGGAACAGGACAGTGAGCTACAAGGTTCACGAGTGCAAGGCTGTGCCGAAGGAAAACTGGATTGTCGTCGAGAACACCCACGAGCCGATTGTTGACCGCGAGACCTTCTCAAAGGCGCAGGCGCTTTTCAACCGCGGAATCCGTTCCTCGCCCGTCACCGGCGAGCGCGATTTGTTCGCGGGGCTTGTGCGCTGTGCCGACTGCGGCGCGCTTATGCGCAAGAAAACAAACAAGATGCCTTACGGCACCTACCGCTATTATAAATGCTCAACCAAGCTCAAATGCGGCTGCTGCTCGCCCCACACCATTCGGATTGACAGGCTCTCCGAAGCAGTGCTGACGTATTTGCAGACGATGATTTCCCTGGCGGTTGAGTATGACGAGGTTGTGCATAAGCTCTCAAAGCCCGAACCGCACGTTGACAAAGCCCTTGAAGCTAAGCGGCGTGAGCGTGAGAAGTGCAAAAAAGCCGCCCTCGAGCTCTATCCGGACTGGAAAGCAGGGGCGATTACGCGCGACGAATATCTCGAGCTCAAGGAGAACCTCAACGAAAGAATCGCAGCCCTCGACGAGAGCATTGAAAAGCTCGGGAAAGTACACGAGAGACAGGAGAATCCCATGCAAAACTCCTTTGTCGAGCATTTCATACGCCGCAGGAACATCGACCGCCTGACGCGTGAGGTGCTCTGCGAGCTTGTTGAAGCAATCTATGTCTATGAGGACAACCGCATAACAATCAAGGTGAAATTCGCCGACGCCCTCGAAGCTCTGCTCAGAGAAATCGAGAATGCGGCGTAGTTTGTGCTTTTCAAACAAACGGCACGGCAAATTCAAATTACTACCTTTTTATTTTCAAAAAACCGTCAGACGCCTCCTGTATTATTTTAGTAATATACAGGAGGTGATTATTATGTAAGCCCGTTTGAATAATCCGCAAAATAACGAAAAGGAGTGAATTAAATTGAAAAGAAGAATTATAATCGCGGCAGGATTGGCGGTGTTGATGACAACTTCCGTTTTAGGCACAACCGCATTTGCAAAATCCACAAGTGAAAATCAGACGACAACGCAATCCGCCGCAAAGAAATCAGGAACTCACGGACACGGCAAGCACGAAAAGATTGCCGAGCCGGAGAACGCGATTGGAAAGGACAAGGCGAAAGCCGCGGCGCTCAAGGCGGCAGGACTGAGCGAGGACAAGGTTGAGAAGCTTCATGCTTTCACAACCAAGCTCGACGACGAAACGGTAGTTTACAGAGTCAGCTTTAAGTCCGGCGAGAAGTACTACACCTACAAGATTAACGCCACAACCGGCAAGGTCGCCGAGAAGAAAACCGAAACAGCCGAGGAGCACGAGGCGTCAAAGAAGGCGCGCGGCGGACACGGCAAGCACGAAAAGGTTGCCGAGCCGGAGAACGCGATCGGAAAGGACAAGGCAAAAGCCGCAGCGCTCAAGGCGGCAGGACTGAGCGAGGACAAGGTTGAGAAGCTTCATGCTTTCACAACCAAGCTCGACGACGAAACGGTAGTTTACAGAGTCAGCTTTAAGTCCGGCGAGAAGTACTACACCTACAAGATTAACGCCACAACCGGCAAGGTTGCCGAGAAGAAAACCGAAACCGCCGAGGAGCACGAGGCTTCAAAGAAGGCGCACGGTAAACACGGCAGTTCAAAATCCGAGACAACAAGCGATAACAAAAAAGCATAATATCAAACGAATTTCCGCCGGGGACGCAAAGCCCCGGCGGTTTTAGTTGCCGCGAAGTCGGCATTTTGCACATAATATAAAAGAAAAAATGAGCATTTCGACGAAGTTATATGTCCACCCTTGACAACAGCACCTGCCGCGGCGGAGACCATAAAAAACTTTTTTGAGGATACAGGAACCTCGCCATCGGAATACGACCTTGTGCTCACCGGCGATTTGGGATATGTCGGCACCGGCTGTCTGCTCGAGCTTCTCGGCAGGGACGGAATTGACCTCGGCTATGTCCACAACGACTGCGGACTGATGATATATGACCGCGAGGCTCAGGATGTCCACGCCGGCGGCTCCGGGTGCGGCTGCTGCGCGTCGGTTTTGTGCTCGACTATTCTTCCGGCGTTCAGAAAAGGCGAGCTTAGCAACATTCTTTTTGTCGCTACAGGCGCGCTGATGAGCCCGGTTTCGTCCCAACAGGGCAAGTCGATTCCGGCAATCGCCCACCTTGTGAATATCAGAGCTGTTGAGAAGAATGAGGAATTCACCCAAAAATGATTGCACACCTTGCCGAGATTAACAAACAATAGGAAAAACGTTTTATGCAGAACGCCGAATAATGCGGAAAAAGAAAAATAGACTGTTTTAATTCTATTAAAGAAAATTACTTCCGCGTTAATATGCTATAATCGCATTATAATTGGCTTACCATCGGAATTTGTCACATAATGCCGATTCCCGGACAAGCCTATGAAGGGAGAAATTTTTGTGAAACATCTGGCAAAGACAAACAAGCTGATTTCAAGCCGCTTTGTTCCTATGCTTCTTGTTGTAATGCTGGTAGCTTCAATGGTTACAATGGCGTTCAGCGCCACAACCGTCGCAAGCTCGCTCAGCTCCGACGAGGTTGCGGATTATAAAAACGTAGCCGTCGGCACAGGCAACGACGAGAGCAAGGCGTACTGGGTAGACGCTACTTATTACGACTACCTCACCGACGCCGAGATGGGAAGCTCCGGCTGGCTCAACCCGGAAAAATCCGGTACAGGCTACAACGGCTCCAAGGACGACTGGTATCCCTACGATAACCTCAACGCCTTTATCAGCAATAATTCAGGCTCAAATAATTATCCGCTTTATTTCGGCAACTTCTGTAACACATGGGACGCTTATCCCTATAACGGAGATAATCAGACCACTCACGGCGGACCGTACAGAGAAGTTACCAAGAACCTCAAAAACTTCAATTATTTTGTGAATAACTCCAATGGTCTCGACAGCTACAACACCTCTGTCGGAGGTCTTGTGAATTCTTCACTTGTTAACGGAAGCATTGCGTCCAAGGACGGTTCCGCAATGCCCCAGTTCAACAACCAACTCCTCAAGGACAACAATATGGCGAAGATTATCACATCTTCGTTCCCGTTCCGCGAGACCAAGGTCGGAGACGTAACAACCTATTCCTTTGATTCGACAGGCGGCAACGACAACGTTTTCTTCAACTGGAGCGGTACAACTCCGACCTCTGTCGGCTACGGTCAGGGCAGCGACTATGCTGTTGAGGACGGTCTGAAGTACTTTATGAAGGAAACTACGCTCGCGCCCGGTATCTTCCCCTTTAACAACACCGCAAAAACCTCAAACGGCAGATCCGGCAACGAAAACCTCGACTACGGCTTCGGCGTGAAGCTTAACATCGACTTCAAGCTCCCCGAGAACGGACTTCTTCCGACCGGCGAGCCCGTAAAATTCACCTACACCGGCGACGATGACCTCTGGGTTTACATCTCCGACGCGGACGGCTCAAACTCCGAGCTCGTTCTTGACCTCGGCGGCGACCACAAGAAGGCTTCCGGTGAAATCAACTTCAACACCATGAAGGCTACCGCCGACAAAACAATCGACGCGGGTGCCACGGTTGAGAAGGCTGCGTTCATCTATGATTCCATGGGCTGGGGCGACGAAATGCGCGTCTGGGCTTGGGACGACGGCGGTCTCGGCGGTCAGTGGTATTATCCTCAGAAGATTAACCACGACGGCACAACTCTCTATTATGTAACAGAGAACCAGCAGGGCTCCTCCGGCACACCGTTCAAGAACATGACCAAGTTCAAGACCTGCAAGGGCGACTGGGCTCAGAGCTCCACTCAGGACACCGAGGCGAGCGTTAGCGGACGTCTAAACAGAATTACATACAATGATAACCCTGCCTACGACAAGGGCGGAGATATGACTCTCGCTCCTCAGAGCGAAAAGAAGGAGACAACCTTCCACAACGGTCAGAATTATCAGCGTAACACCATCTACCATATGACAATCTTCTATATGGAGCGCGGTATGCTCGAGAGTAACTGCAAGATGGCGTTCACAATGACACCTGCCGAGAATCTCCTTACAGTTACAAATACCGTCAATGTTGACGGTGTTAACCCTGCTCTTCAGCAGACTGTCAGAGAGAACGAGAAGTTCGACTACCTCACCACCGCCAAGGATTCCGCAAAACAGCTCAAGGACACAATCAACCACGGCGGAAAGGCTGATTATAACAACGAGTACAGTACAGGCGAAAAGCTGAAAATCAAGCAGACCGAAGATTCCGTACTCAAATTCAACACAACCTACGACGTAATCGACCGCATGAATGATAACCAAAAGGTAAACAGCGGCGAGTTCGCGTCCGACGCTCGTGACAAGACGATTGACGAGTTTGACCTTGTAAACAGAAAGAACGAGCTCGACACCGCTAGCATGCAGGTTGATTTCTATAACACACCGGTCGTAGCCGACCTTGTAATCGACAAGGCTCAGCTTGACCACCAAGGTCAGCCTGAGAGCGAAGCAAAGACATTCGGCTATAAGCTTCTTGTTGACCTTAAGGGCGGCGAGAACTACAAGCCCTATAACCTTAGCTATTACTATAAGCCTGCCGAAGGCACAACAGCTGCTTCGGCTGAAAAAATGACAATGAATCAGGGCGAGTTCACATTCCCGTCCGACAAGACTGTAGTGGTTTACGGTCTCCCCGTCAACGCTACATATAAGCTCTCCGAGGTTTCCTACACCGGATACGTTCCCACAAAGGCGGAGTTCACAGGCACAATTGCGGAGAACAGCAATACAGTAAACTTCGAGAATAAGCTCGAGCCTACAACTGCTCCTCCGACAACGGCACCCCCGACAACAGAACCTCCGACAACTGTACCTCCGACAACAGAACCTCCCACAACGGCACCTCCTACAACGGCACCCCCGACAACAGAACCTCCCACAACGGCACCCCCGACAACAGAACCTCCTACAACTGCACCTCCGACAACAGAACCTCCCACAACGGAGCCCCCGACAACGGAGCCCCCGACAACAGAGCCTCCCACAACGGAGCCGCCTACAACACAGCCGCCTACAACAGAACCGCCTACAACGGTTCCGCCAACAGAGCCCGAGACATATCTCGACGCTCCGAACCCGGAGATTAACAAGATTATCTCCGACGGTACACACGGCGACTATATTACAACCGCTAACATCGGCGATACCGTTACCTTTGTGCTCACAGCCAACATTCCGGGCACCGAGCACCACAAGATTTCGGCTTACGCAATCAACGATACATACAGCGAAGGACTCACCTATGACGCGGTGACATCTGTCGTTCTTGTCAACGGCGACGACACCCGCGAGCTCACCGAGGACGAGTACACTGTCAACGAGGACGACGGCAGCTTTGCTGTTGAGCTCAGCAGCGAGCTCCTCGAGGACGACGAGTTCTACACCTACACAAACGTTGTTGTTTACTTCGACGCTGTTCTCAACGAGAACGCTGTAATCGGCGGCGAGGGCAACCCCAACGAGGATTCGCTCACCTATACAAACGAGAACGGCGAGGAAATCGACGTTGAGGGCAACGAGGTCAGAGTTTATACATTTGAAATCGACGTCAACAAGGTCGATTCCAAGACCGGCAAGGCGCTCTCCGGCGTTGAGTTCGCAATCTACGCTTCCAAGGCTGACGCCGAGGCAGGCAAGAACGCGCTCATGACTCTCAAGACTGACAAGGACGGTCTTGCTCAGTTCATCGGTCTCGACGAGGGCACCTACTATATCAAGGAGCTCAAGGCTCTCGAGGGCTATGCTCTCAACACCACAATCTTTGAGGTTGAAGTTGCTCCCGAGTTTGACGAAGAAATGTCACTGACGAACACCGAGGACGGCGTATTCTCAATTGAGGTTGAGAATACCCCCAACGAGATGCCCGTAACAGGCTATGAGCGTACAATCTTCTTCACGGCTATGGGCGTATTCCTGATTTCCGCGGCAGGACTTATCTTCCTGCTTGCGCTCAGAAAACGTGAGAGAACTGCAAGATAAATAACTGAAACTTTCGGAGCCGGCTCTGTTACTGAGCCGGCTTCGGTGATAATACGCGGAGGTGAAGCGATGCGTAAAAAGATACTTCTGATAATCGCTGCGGTGCTGCTCATCGCCGGGATAGTGTTCCTGTTGTTCGAGCCTGTTGCGACCGAGGTCGAAAAGAATCACGCTGAATCGGCAGCACGGGAGTTTGACGAGGTTGTCGCGAAGGTCAGGTCGGAAAAGAAGGTCAAAAATGCTTCTCCCGAGTCCCGGCAAAGTGAAGAAGTCTCCGCCGATAATCGCGCGGTTCCGACGGCTGAACAGCTCGCCCGGCTCCTTGCGGACAGCAAGGCGTACAACAAAAGGCTCATCAATAACCAGGGGACCGTCAGCACGACAGACTATACCTCGGCGGCGCTTGACCTTTCGCGTTACGGAATTTATGACAACATGTACGGTTACATTTCAGCCCCGGCAATAGGAATGAAGCTCCCTGTCTATCTCGGAGCAGGTGAAGCGCAGCTCAGTTCCGGCGCGGCGCATTTGTGCAACACCTCACTTCCGCTCGGCACTGACAGCACCCACGTTGTAATCGCAGGTCACACCGGCTACTTCGGCAGGATATTTTTCGACAATATCCGCGCTCTGAGCGTCGGCGATTCCGTGAGCGTTACCAATTACTGGCATAAAATCACCTACCGCGTGATTGGGAAGAAGACAGTCTCCCCGAAAAACACCTCCGACCTCGTGATTCGCAACGGACGCGCGCTGATGACGCTCGTCACCTGCGTTCCGGACGGCAAGGGAGGTTTTGACAGGTGTCTCGTCATCTGCGAAAGGAAGTAATACTATTTTTATAAAACATCTTTTCAAAATGTGCCTCTTATGATATAATGATATTACCATGGGTCAGCAGACCTGCGGCACTATGAGGTGTTTTTATGTTTGAGAGAATTCAGCGTGTTGATGACAAGGTTGTTGACAACATCATCAAATACCGCTCTCCGATTAAAAATAAAATAATGATAGCCGCCTCCTCAGCCGGCAACCTCGGGGTAATCTGGTTCGCGGTTTGCCTTCCGTTTTTGATTTACGCTCCGTGGCGCGCGACGGGAATCAACATCATCTTTTCCCTCGGCGCGACGCAGCTTATCTGCGAGCTGATTCTCAAGCGGATTGTGCGGCGAGAGCGCCCCTGCAACCATCTCGCCGATGAGGAACAGCTGATTCACCGACCGAAGTACTATTCCTTCCCGTCGGGGCACACGTCTGCGTCGTTCTGCGTTGTGGCGGTTGCGCTGTTCAAGTGTCCGTGGTGGGTGGTGCTTATCATTCTGTTCATCGCGGTGATGATTGCGACCTCGAGGGTCTATCTCAGGGTTCATTACCTTTCCGACGTTGTAGTCGGGGCGATACTCGGGCTGCTCTGCGGCAGCGCTTCGGTATCTGTATTTGACAATATAATGCGAAGCTTTATGTAATCCGGGCTTGATTTGGAGCCCGGATTATTCTTTTGCGATATTAAGGCTCGTGCAAAAATTTTTTTATTTTTCTTTTTTGCGATTGACAACCCGATTATACAAATAGTAATATATAAATTGCCAAAATTTGCTTTAAAGAATATTGTGGAAAACTCTGTTAGTAATGTTGAAAGTTAAAAAATAATGAATTATAACGCCGATAAATACTTATCTGAGCAAATGTTATTAACAGTTTCAACAGAGTTTTCCACATTTTTGTTGAGATTTGGGAACAATACAAATAGTATATTTCCGGCAAAAAATTAAAAAAGCCGCTCATTATTGCAAAAGGGAATAAATTATTAAAAAGCTGTAACATTCTCATTCCGGGCGCCCGTTTTTCATAGAATATCGCGGGAGGAATGAACGTGAACGAGAAGCTTTTCAGAAAATCCGAGCTCGCCGGCGCGGCAGCCGCCGCGGTCGGGAGTTTCATGCTGCTTAATCTTTATGACCTGACCGGGAACAGTCCCATCGGCGTGATGTTCGGCGCGGTCAATCAAAGTCCGTGGGAGCTGATGAAAACCGTTGTGCTGAGTTATTTTGTGATTTCCGGCGTTGTGCTCTTTGCCGCGCGTCCGCCGTTTCACCGTTTTGCCGCCGCCGGAGCTTTCGGGATGTATTCCTCGGCTGTATTTTTTATTGTGCTCGTTTGTCTCGGGCTTTGTCGCGGAGCCTTGTTGTATACAGCGATTTTTGCGGCTCAGTGCGTCGGCTTTTCGGTTTCCTGTTTTTTGTGCGCACGCTGCCCGGGAATCCGTGAATGGTTCCCTGTCGCGTGCTTTATGCTTATGCTGATGTTTGTGATGTACATCAGCTTCACCGCCTTTCCGCCGAGGTTGTGGCTTTTTATGGATATGATAAGCGGCAGATTCGGAATTTTTTCGTAAAAATGCGCTTACTTTTGTATTATTCTTTAAATAAATCATTTTGCGCCGTGTTTTTGATATACTATTAGAATATAATGGTCGGATTATGCAAAGGAATGTAAATTATGGACGCAAAAGATAAAAAGGATGACATCATAGCCGGCAGAAACCCGGTCAGCGAGGCGCTTCGCTCGTCGCGCCCGATTGACAGGATTCTCGTGGCGAAGGGCGCGCGAAACGGCGCGATTGTCGGAATTTTAGCCAAAGCAAAAAAGCAGGAAATTCCCGTCAAAGAGGTTGATTCGCGCAAGCTTGACTTCCTCGCCGGAGGGGCTAATCACCAGGGCATTGTCGCCGTTGCCGCCGTTAAGGACTACGCCACGGTTGACGACATCTTTGCTCTCGCCGAGGATAGGGGAGAGAAGCCGTTCGTGATTGTTCTCGACGAGCTCGAGGATCCCCACAACCTCGGCGCGATAATCCGAACCGCCGAGTGCACCGGCGCTCACGGAGTGATAATTCCCAAGCGCAGGAGCGCAACGCTCAGCTACGCCGTCGGCAAGGCTTCGGCAGGCGCGGTGGAGTATGTTCCCGTTGCGAGGGTTTCGAATATAGCCAACACAATTGACGACCTGAAAAAGCGCGGCGTGTGGGTCTATGGAGCCGACATGAACGGAACCGACTACACCCGGTGTGATTTCTCGGGCGCTGTAGCGCTTGTCATCGGCAACGAGGGAAAGGGCATCGGCAGGCTTGTGCGCGAGAAGTGCGACGAAATTGTTTCGCTCCCGATGAAGGGCAGGCTCAATTCACTCAATGCCTCTGTTGCGGCCGGAGTGCTGATGTACGCGGTTGCCAACGGAAGGTAACTATGAGAAGGTGAAAAGATGAAGAATAAAAAACAGATTGAGGATTCAGGAAAAATAGATATCTCTACAGAAGAATCCGCCGAGAATCAAAAGGACTTTAAGCTCGAGCAGATTCTCGCCGAAACCCGATACATCTCGGAGCGCGACGCAATGCGCAAGGCTGCCGAAAAATACGGCGCCAGACCCCGGATGGACGAGATTTTCAGCAATACAAGCAAAGAGGTCAGGCTCACAAACAAGAACCCTCTCGAAATAGACGACGAAACGCAGCCGGACGACAACTCAATCCGCGGCGAGAAGAACGCCACCACAATGCAGGCTGAGATTATGATGGATACCCCTGAAGAGGAAGAGGAGAGGGTAATCAACCTCACTCCCGAGATTCCCGAGGGAACCACCGTTGCCGAGGATGTGATTGAGGACAGCCCGGTGCTCTCCGAGGTTGACCCCGAAATCGGCTCGATGTTCAGCACAGGCGACGATTCGCTCGAAATCCTCAAAGCTGACGAGAACCGCGAGAACAGCTACGAGAAGAAATACGGCGTCAAGAAGCCGTCGCCCGACGCGCGCACGGTCGAATCCAAGGTTCCCGTCTATCGTCACGACAGCGACATCGAAAAGCTCCACGTCAAGGCAGGCAGGTTCTCCGAGGTTGTGCGGACTGAGTACGAGCAGTATCTCCGCTCGGCAAATCCCTCGATTTCTCAGGTCATCAAGTCTGAAATCGCCAAGGTTGAGAGCGTTCCGCGCAAGGGCGACCCGCGCCCCAAGAAGGAGCGCGTGCTCTCCGCCATTGTGGGAATTTTCTCAGGCGACAACTCCGACGACGCGGATGTTCCCGTTGACGAGATTGTGACCGTCGAGGATTACAGCACCCCCGAAGACTCCAAGAGCATTCTCTATGAGCTTAACCTTAATATCAAGAAGCTGTTTGTGCGCAGCGTGGTCATGGGGATTATGGCTGCCGCTCAGCTCATCATAACCGTAGTTGTCGGATTTTTCGGCGATTCCGTCTATTCGGCGCTCAGTTACGCTCCGGTTGTTTACGCGGTATTAAATCTGCTGTTTGCCGGCGGAGTGATTGCCGTCAACAGGATTACGATATATTCGGGACTCACGCCGCTCGTCAAGCTCAAGGGCAATTCCGACACCGCCCTTGCGGTCGCGGCAATCGGAATGGGAATCCAGGCTATTGTTTCTCTGTTCAGACTTCCCGGCACAACGGGCTTTGAACTCAATTTCTACAGCATTATTGTCACACTCGGCTTCCTGTGCAACTGCATCGGCAAGCTTATGATGGTGCTCAGGGTTAAGGATAACTTCAAGTTCATCTCCCCGAACACCCCGACGCACGCTGTCAAGATTTATACAAATGAGGAAATCGCCAAGAAGATGTACAGCGGTGCTCCCAACGACCAGCCGATTATCACCTATCACCACAAGACCGGTTTTCTCTCAAACTTTCTCAAGATTTCCTACGCTCCCGACCCGAGCGAGGACCTCGCCGGCAAAATTGCCCCGGTGACAATCATCTGCTCGCTCGTTATGACCGTGCTTTACGGCTTTACACACGCTTCGTTCACGGGAGCAATCGACACTCTCGCCATCATGACGGCAATCAGCGTGCCGATTTGCACCCTGCTCGCGGTTAATCTCCCGATGCGGATTCTCTGCAGGAAGCTCAACAAGCAGGGCGCCGTGATCTCCGGCTATCCGTCCGTCAAGCAGTTCTGTGACAGCAACGCTGTCATGATTGACGCGAACGAGCTCTATCCCGAGGGCTGCGTCAAGCTCGACGGAATCAAGACCTTCGCCAACCACCGCACCGACGAGAGTGTTCTCGCCGCGGCTGCGATTCTCAGGGAAGCGCAGAGTCCCATGGCGAATGTGTTCAACAGCTCTATCCTTGACAAGCAGGGCGGATTAGCTCTGCCCGAGGTTGAATCCGTGTTATATGAGGATTCGATGGGGCTTGTCGGCAGGGTAGGAGGAGAGCGCTTCCTTGTCGGAAACCGCTCGCTCATGCACAAGTACAATATCGACACTCCCTCGGTTGATTATGAGGAAAAATACCTCATCGAGGGCAGACAGATTACATATCTCGCCCAGTCCGGCGAGCTTATAGCGATGTTCGTCACGACATACACCCCCGATTCCGAGATTGCTCAGGCGCTCAGAATCGGTGAGGGCAACGGACTGAGCTTCCTCATACGCACTACAGACTGCAACATCACCGCAGAGAGTATCGCCGAGGACTTCGGACTTTTCTACCGCACGCTCAAGATTCTGCCCACCGGTCTCGGCAATGTTTGCCGCGAGGCTCAGTCTCAGAAGGAGGACAAGAGCCGCGCTTACCTCGGAACTCGAGGAAAGCTCTCCTCGATGATTCTCGGAGTTGCCGCGTGCGTAAGGATAAAGAGCAATATTTCGCTCGCTATTGTCGTCCAGCTTATAGCGCTGATTCTCGGATTGCTGCTCTGCGCCACACTCTGTCTATATGCCGGAGTTGAGGTGCTTGGAACAATGCAGATTCTCGTATACGCGCTTTTCTGGTCGCTTGCCGCGCTTATTGCGCCGCTGATTCAAACGAAGTAAACAGGAGGATAAAAAAATGCTGATTGCACCGTCACTTTTGTCGTGTGATTTCTCCCGTTTCGGCGAGGAGATAAAACGAATGGATAAAGCCGGAGCCGACTATATGCACCTTGATGTTATGGACGGTCATTTCGTCCCGAACATAACCTTCGGCGCCCCGGTGATGAAGTATGTCAGGAGCTTTTCGGATAAGACTTTTGACGTTCACCTGATGATTAGCGAGCCGCTCAGATACATCGACGATTTCTGCGACGCCGGAGCTGACGTGATAACCTTCCACGTGGAGTGTGATTCCGACATCAACGCTACGCTCGATAAGATAAAGTCGCGCGGCGTGAAATCGGGACTTGTCGTAAAACCGAAAACACCGGTTGAGTCTGTGTTCCCGTATTTGGATAAGGTGGATATGATTTTGATTATGACTGTCGAGCCGGGCTTCGGCGGTCAGAGCTTTATGGCGGACATGCTGCCCAAGGTCAGCGCGCTCCGCGCGGAGCTTAGCAGGCGCGGTCTCGATGTGCTCATCGAGGCAGACGGCGGAATCGGCGCAGGAAACATCAAAGCGTGTGCCGACGCCGGAGTTGACGTCGCCGTAGCCGGAACCGCTGTGTTCAAGGCTGACGACCCTGCCGCCGCTATCGCGCAGCTGAAGGACATCTGCGCATAGCTTCAGCGGAATAAATTAAGGGACTGCCGCGCGGTAGTCCCTTTCTCTTTAAGAACAGACAAAATTACCGACAGTTTATCAAAAAATTTATACAAAAATTACAAATACATATGGACTTTTCGGCAATTCACTGATATAATAGCTATATATTGATTTCGAAAGGGGTAATCCTTATGGCAAATGAAGAATATACAGTCGGTATTGACCTGGGCGGAACAAATATTGTCGCCGGAGTCGTAAAACGCAACGCAAGAAAGCAGGAGTACGAGATTATCGCGCGCGCTGAGTGCAAGACCGCGATTCCGCGCCCCGAGGCTGACGTCTGCGATTCAATGGCTGAAATCGTCAAGAAGGCTGTCAAGAGCGCAAAGCTCACTATGGATGACATCGCTTATATCGGTATCGGCGTTCCCGGCGCGGTTAATCCCGAGACCAGAATAGTCGAGACCTCTCCGAACCTCTTCTTCACAAACTGGGAAGTCAGCAAGATGATGGAGGAAAGGCTCGATAAATACGTCAAGATTGAGAACGACGCGAACGCGGCGGCTCTCGGCGAGTTTCTCGCAGGCTCCGCAAAGGGCTGCAAGAATGCCGTTGCGGTTACTCTCGGAACGGGCGTCGGCGGCGGAATCGTAATCGACGGAAAGATTTACAGCGGCTCCAACTTCGCCGGAGCTGAGCTCGGTCATATGGTCATTGTCAAGGACGGCGTAAAGTGCGGCTGCGGCCGCAAGGGCTGCTGGGAGGCTTATGCCTCGGCAACGGCGCTCATTAACCAGACCAAAGCTGCAATCCGCAACGAAAAGGCAGAGTTCTCATACATGCTCAACGCTGTTGACGGCGACATCGAGAAGGTCAACGGCAAAACAGCCTTTGACGCCGCCAAGGACGGCGATCTCACCGGCAAGGCGGTCATCGAAAATTACATAAGCTACCTCGCCTGCGGCATCGTCAATGTTATCAACATCTTCCAGCCCGACGTTCTCTGCGTAGGCGGCGGCGTAAGCCGTCAGGGCGAAAACCTCCTCGCGCCTGTCAGAGCGATTGTCGAGCAGGAGCGAATCACAAAGCACAACGACAAGCAGACCAAGCTTGTCGCCGCAACCCTCGGCAACGACGCCGGAATCATCGGCGCCGCGTGCCTGTAAGCAATTAACAATTTGAAATTTGCAATCAGCAATGTAAAATTAAGGAGCTGTCCGCCGGACAGCTCCCTGTTGTTTATTTTATCTTTATTTTTACCTTGACTGTTTTTGAGCCGCTCTTGTAATTTGTGCTGCCCTTTGCAGTGACCTTTACATTCGCGGTAAGTACAGTGTTTTTCTTATATTTTCCTTTCTTTACGGTAATGACGCCGCTTTTTGAGATCGTCAGGTACTTTGAGCCGCTGAGCTTCTTGTAAGTTACGGCTCCCTGCGCCTTTTTCAGGGTGATTGTGCCCTTGACAGCCACCTTTGACTTTTTGAGAACGGACGACTTGACGGCTTTTGTAACTGCCTTTGCGGTCATGGGCTGGTCTGCCTTTGTAATCTTGAAGGTTTTCACAATTGTTCCGGTGTAGTCGCCTGTGCCGGTGATGGTTACAGTCGCGGTGCCGGCGTTTTTGTTGTTTTTGTATTTAACGTTGAAGTCAGCGTATTCGCCGTCGTCGCTTACAACGTCAAACTCAGGCTTTATGACCTTGCCGGTGTATTCCGCATCCTCAAGTCCGTCAACCGTCCAAGTGCTTATGTCCATTTTTGACGGTTCCGTTACAACAGGCTCGGTCGGCTTATCGGTCGCGGGTTGGTTTTCAATAGGAACAGTCGGGTTGTCCGTGATCGGCTGAGTTTCCGTAGGAGTCTGTGTAGGTTCCTTTGTAGGCGCGTTTGTTGCGGGTTGAGTCTCGACAGGCTCGGTCGGATTATACGCTCTGATACTGTTTACAGCTGCTGAGGTTTCATTTCCTTGCGCGTCAAATGCATAAATATGAACAGTATAATTGCCTGCTCCACCCCAATCAGCTGTTTTTATAGTATGCGTAAACTCACCGTTGGAAGCAGCAACAGCATAACCATCTTGTCTGGTTGGTCCATATATATTTAACCACACTCTTGTAACACCTACATTGTCTGAAAGTGTACAATTAATATCAAATGAATTTCCGCTTACGTTTTCTACTCTTGCATTACTTATTGTAGGTGCTTGTGTATCGTCATATGCTTTAATAGAATTAACAGCATTGGAGCCTTGGTTCCCTTGTGCATCAAATGCGTATATGTGGACTGTGTAATTACCCGCACCTCCCCAATCAGAAGTTTTAATCGTATGAGAAAATGCTCCACTGGTAGCTGATAGGGCATATCCATCCTGCTTACCGGGTCCATAAATGTTTAGCCAAACGCGCGTTACACCAACATCATCAGATAAATCCGCTTTAATTGTAAAAGAACCGGCACTGATGTTCTCGGCTCTCGCATTCGTAACTACAGGATTTTTTGTATCATTATATGCTCTAATTGAGTTTACTGCGTTTGAGCCCTGATTACCTTGTGCGTCAAATGCATAAATGTGTACGGTATAATCTCCTGAACCACCCCAATCGGCTGTTTTTATAGTATGCGTAAACTCACCGTTGGAAGCAGCAACAGCATAACCATCTTGTCTGCTCGGTCCATAGATATTTAACCACACTCTTGTAACACCTACATTGTCTGAAAGTGTACATTTCATTGTAAACGAACTTCCGCTTACGTTTTCTACGCGAGCATTTGTTATTGTCGGAGCTTGCGTGTCTACGGGTACAGGGTTAGAGAATTTAGGATTAATAAAAGTTACCGCATAGCTTATTGGATGAGATTTATAAGTAGCTTTAGCATAAGGTTTTCCACCGTCATACGGAGAAGCTACATTTGTTTCAACTGTATAAATTGTAGAGCCTTCAACAGCATAAACAAGCCCAACATGTCCCATAGTCCAAGTAGAATCCTTATCTTTTACAAAAACACTTCCGGGAACCGGTGTGCTGCTGTAATACCAGTCGCTTCCCGCAGGTAAATGACTGGATTTATATTCCCATGCATTTCCTCTCGTGGTGTCATATCCCCAATACTGATAATACGCCTTAATTAAGTCAACACATTGACAACCATATGCGCCGTCAACATCTTGCCACCATCCCTCATTAGCTCGAGCTTTTATCCAATCTACCGCTTCTGCTTGTGTGTGACTTGCCGCGCTTGCTGAAATCGGCGCAACAACAAACACACTGCACAACATCAGCACTGCTAAAACAACGCTCAATATTTTTTTACCGTTTTTCATTATCAATTTCTCCTGCAAATATGCTACTTAGTTTTAACGGTTTTCTTTGATGACCATTTTCCATAGTATGTGTGCTTTACACCCTCTACAGTCATCTTTTTAT
>CAMHHL010000036.1 GCA_946184925.1 uncultured Clostridia bacterium
GACTTTTTAGATAACGCTTGCGTAACAAACCGTACTTACCAAAATAAGCTTCTTCTGTATCGGGCACAGCCAGATCAGGATAATACAGTCCGTCAGCGCCGAGTGTATAGGTGCCGCCCATTTCTTCAAAAAAAGATTTCATTTGCTATTCCTCCTTGAAATTGGCAATGATCAAATCATTGCGAAATGTTCAAGAGCAGCACGGATAGCATTTTCCTTATCTTTAGGGCATTGCGGGATGTGCGGATTCGTTTTGTGAGAGTGATTATAATTCTCACGTTCGATGATACCGCACTTCCGCCTGACTTGTGAAATATATAAAGTTGAAACCTTAAAGCCATTTTCTTTCAGCACATAATCCTTGATTTCCTGATAGGTTGCCTTTGACTCCGCAGAGGTCAGATCCAGCTCATCCAGATCCAAATCAACCTCTATTCTGTCATCGGGCATTTTTCTGGACAAAAGAACAACCGTCTCCACATGCTCCGTGTGCGGAAACATATCAACCGGCTGGATTTTTCTGACCTTGTATTTATTCTTTGAAAGAAACATAATGTCCCTCGCGAGCGTTTCAGGGTTGCAGGATATGTACACAACCTTCTTCGGGTTTAACTTCACGACCGAGCGAAGGAATTTCACGTCGCTCCCGGCTCTCGGAGGATCCATAATTACAACGTCAGCGGAAAGATTTTGCTCTGCAATCTCAACCATATACTTTCCTGCGTCTGCGCATACAAAGTCTATGTTTTCAATCTTGTTCAGCCTTGCGTTTTTCTTCGCGTCTCTCACGGCGTCCTTGTTCAGCTCAACGCCGATGACGCGTCCGGCGTATTTGCTCGCGATTATGCCGATTGTACCGGTGCCGCAGTATGCGTCAATCACGATGTCGCTCTTTTTTATCTGAGCGAATTCCATCGCTTTGTTATAAAGAACCTCGGTCTGAACCGGGTTAATCTGATAGAAAGCCTTTGGCGAGATTGTGAACGTGTAGCCGCAAAGGTTTTCCTTAATCACTCCGTCGCCGTAGAGCACAATGCTTTTTTCGCCGAGAACAAGGCTCGTGCGCCTGTTATTGATATTCTGCACAATCGTTGTTATCTCAGGATGGCGCTCCAGAAGCGCGTTCACAAAGCTTCTGCGAGACTTAAATTCTTCACTTCCGGTGACTAGCACAACCATGATCTCACCGCTCGAAAATCCGCGCTTGACGAGCACATGACGGAGAAATCCGACCATCTTATTGTCGTCAAAGGGCTTTAGCTTGAAGCTTTTGAGCAGTTTTCTGATTGTCACGATAATCTCGTCAGCCTTCTCGTCCTCAATAAGACAGCTGTCAACCGGGACGATTTTGTGAGTGGAGCTCTGATAAACTCCCGAGATTATTCTGTTCTGCCTGTCGCGTCCGAACGCAGCCTGAACCTTGTTTCGGTAGTGGTAGGGATTGTCCATGCCGATGATATTTTCAACATGATGAAACCGTCCGACCAGCCGCACAACCTTTTTCATTTTATATTCAAGCTGTTCTTCATATTCAAGATTATGAATCTGACATCCGCCGCATTTCTTATAATGCGGACATTTTTTTATCTGTTCCATATCGCACCGTCTGATAGTAATTTATCATTTATTTTACCATAAATCTGCCGACTATTGCAACCGCTGAAAAATAATTCTTGATTTATTTAATAAGTTGTACTAAAATAGTGTGGTATGAAAGGTATGATGGTATGTTAACTTTAGACAAGATTTATCACGCCTCAACGGTTCTCAGAGATGTAATTCATCCCACAGCGATTGTAAAGGCTTCCGCGATTGACGTGGACTGCGACCTTTACCTCAAGCCCGAGTGCCTTCAGCTTACGGGCTCGTTCAAGCTCCGTGGCTCCGGTTACAAGATTTCTCAGCTGACCGATGAGGAAAAGGCAAGGGGAGTAATTGCCTGTTCGGCAGGCAACCACGCTCAGGGTGTTGCGCTCGCCGCTACAAAGTACGGAATCAAATCCCTCATCTGTTTGCCTGACGGCGCTCCTATTTCCAAGGTTGAAGCCACAAAGAGCTTCGGCGCCGAGGTTTGCATGGTTCCGGGAGTATATGACGACGCCTATGCCGAGGCTTGCAGGCTCAGGGATGAGCACAACTATACGTTTATCCATCCCTTTGATGACGAAAACGTTATCGCCGGTCAGGGCACAATCGGTCTCGAAATTATGAACGAGATGAGCGACGTTGACGCGGTAATCTGCGCGATTGGCGGCGGCGGACTGATCTCCGGCGTAGCCTGCGCGATAAAGCACCTCAATCCTGCCGTCAAGGTCTACGGTGTTCAGGCTGAGGGCGCGCCTTCTATGGTGAAGTCAATCAAGGAAGGCAAGATTGTTTCTCTCGACAAGGTCAGCACAATTGCCGACGGAATCCAGGTCAAGGAGCCCGGCGTGCTTACATATGAATATGTTAAGAAATATGTCGATGATATCGTTACGGTCAGCGACGACGAAATCTCAACCGCTATCCTTACCCTGATTGAAAAGCAGAAGATGGTAGCTGAGGGCGCAGGTGCCGCTCCGCTTGCGGCGGTTATGTTCGGCAAGGTTCCCGTAAAGGGCAAGAAGGTCGTCTGCGTTGTATCGGGCGGCAATATCGACGTTACAATTCTCAACCGCGTAATCAAGCGCGGACTTATCACATCGGGCAGACAGCAGACTCTCTGCATCCAGCTTGACGACAAGCCCGGTCAGCTTCTCGGCGTTTCCAAGATAATCGCCGAGCACGGCGGCAATGTAATCAGCGTACACCACGAGCGCGCGAGCGAGGGTGAGATTACCGACTGTATTCTGCGCATAGTTATGGAAACCAAGAACTTTGACCACGTTCGTGAAATTTCAAATTCGCTGACAAATGCAGGTTTCAGATTGGTTTAAAGCCGAACAAAGAAGGAGTTATCATTATGGAAAAGATTTATACAAAGAACGCACCCGACGCAATCGGCCCCTACAGTCAGGCGACAGTAGTCAACGGACTTGTTTTCACATCCGGTCAGATTGCGATTAACCCCGCAACAGGAAATGTCGAGGCTCAGACAATCGAGGCTCAGACCGAGCAAGTCTGCACCAACCTCAAGAATGTTCTTGAGGCGGCAGGAAGCTCTCTCGATAAAGCTGTCAAGACTGTTTGCTTCCTCGCCGAAATGGGCGATTTCGCCGCGTTTAACGAGGTTTACTGCAAGTATTTCACAGGAAAGCCGGCTCGCTCATGCGTTGCCGTAAAGCAGCTTCCTAAGAACGTGCTTGTAGAAGTAGAAGTTATTGCGGAGCTTTAATCCGCTGAAATAATAAGAAAGGAGAACACCATATGAAATACGTTTGCGATGTATGCGGCTGGGAGTATGACGAGGAGCAGGGCGCTCCCGAGTACGGAATTGCTCCGGGCACAAAGTTCGAGGATCTTCCCGAGGATTTTGAGTGTCCTCTCTGCGGCGTAGGCAAGGACAGCTTCTCCGAGGCTTAATTATTCGGATAACAGGGGAGCGGCTCTATATTTGAGCGGCTCCTTTTTTGCATTAAATGAGGTAGCATATGAGTAATGTTTTTGATTATATAAAATGGAGAGGCGAGCTAAGCTTCAGGAACGTTGAGCTCAACGATATTGACGCGCTCATTCTGTCGCGACTGTCATATATTCCGTTCGAGGGTATTGTGCCTGCTTCGTTTCACCGCAGTCTGAGCCTTGAGGAAGCAGCGGCGAAGTTCAATTTGTCAGATAACTATGATAAAATTCTCTGGGCAACCGACCCGGAGCTTTTGAGCAGCGTAGCAAAGGCAAAGAGGTTCAGCTCTCTGCGCGTTTCGGCTTGTCACAGCGAGCTTGATTATGACAGCAAGATGCAGTTTTCGGCGATTGTGTTTCAGCTTGACGACGGTTCATGCTTTGTATCGTTCCGCGGAACGGACAACACATTCATCGGCTGGCAGGAGGACTTCAATATGTACAGTCTCACAACTCTGCCGTCGCAGCAAAAGGCTCTCGAATATTTTAACAAAGCCGCTTCCGCGTTTGACGGCGACATTGTTCTCGGCGGTCACTCAAAGGGCGGTAATCTGGCGATTTACGCCTCGGTATTCTGTGATGAAAATGTAAAACGCCGCATAAAGAAGGTTTATAATTTTGACGGCCCGGGCTTTAACCGCTCAGTGCTTCGCTCCGAAGAATATGCCGGAATGAGGGACAGGATAATGACCTTTGTACCTCAGTCGTCGGTTTTCGGAATGATGCTCGAGCACGACGAGGATTTTTCTATCGTTCACAGTACTAACAAGAGCTTTATGCAGCACGATATTTATTCGTGGCAGCTTATGGGCAGGGATTTTGAGTACCTTGACCGGCGCACCAATTCCAGCAACTTCATCGACCATACTCTCAGCTCGCTGCTGGACAAAATGACACCGAACGAGATAGAAAGCTTTACCGATGCTTTTTTCAAAGTGCTTGAGAGCACCGATAATACCAACTTTAAGGAAATCCAGAACAGCCCGTTTTCCAGCACGCTATCAATGCTGCGGTCATTTACAAATCTTGACAAGGACACGCGTTCGCTCGTTTTCCAGACGATAAGACGTGCAATCGGAAGTATGAAGAATAACCTATCCGATATAAAACTAAGGCAAATAAGTCAAAATAAACAAAAAATAACATATATGTTTTAAATTTATATTGTCATCTATTTTCAGATGTGATATAATTAACCGAATACATTTTGAAGTATTATAGAAAGGGTGTTCCAAAATGGTAGTAAAGGATATTATTGATATACTTGAAGGAGAAATAATCTGCGAAGGCGATCTCACCAAGGAAATTAAAACCGCCTGCGGCTCCGACATGATGAGCGACGTTCTTGCGTTTGTAAAGGATCAGTCTGTTTTGCTCACAGGTCTTGTCAATCCCCAGGTTGTTCGCACAGCCGAGATGATGGACATGGCGTGCATCGTCTTTGTCCGCGGCAAGGATCCCGACCAGTCGATTATCGACCTCGCCGAGATGAGGGACATCACCCTCATCAAAACCAAGTACAGAATGTTCACTGCCTGCGGCAAGCTTTATGCCAACGGTCTTTCCGGAGGTACAAAGATATGAGCGGAATCCATCTTCACTACGAGGTATCGGGCGAAGATTTCACACGTGCCGGCGAAGCCAGCGGTTCCGTAAAAAAACGCCTGAAATCCCTCGGTTATAATACCGACGCTATCCGCCGCGTAGCAATTGCTATGTATGAGGCGGAAATCAATATGGTGATCCACGCCGACGGCGGATACTGTGACGTGGATATTTTCCCCGACAGGGTTGAAATTCTTCTTGCAGACCACGGTCCCGGAATCCCGGATGTCGATAAGGCTATGCAGGAGGGCTATTCCACAGCGCCCGACAACGTTCGCAGCCTTGGCTTCGGTGCCGGAATGGGACTTCCGAACATCAAGAAATATACCGACGAAATGCGCATTGAAACCACAATCGGCGTCGGAACCAATCTTTATCTGACTGTAAAAGTAAACGAATAAACTTTGGAGTTATAAATGAGTAAATATTTCCACTCCGTCGAGCTCGAGGAGGACGCCTGCTGCGGCTGTACCAACTGCCTGAAGCGTTGTCCCACCGAGGCGATCAGAGTTCACGACGGCAAGGCGAGGATTCTTTCCGAGCGCTGCATCGACTGCGGCGAATGTATCCGGGTTTGTCCTCACCATGCCAAGAAAGCCGTCAGCTCTCATCTCGATGAAATTCAGAATTTTAAATATAAAATAGCAATACCTGCTCCGGCACTGTTCGGTCAGTTCAATCACCTTGACAACATCGACTTTGTTCTCAACGGGCTCAAAAAGCTTGGCTTCGACATGGTCTTTGAGGTGTCGAGAGGCGCTGAGCTGATTTCCGAAGCCACCCGAAGTCTGATAAAGGAGAACAAGCTCAGCAAGCCTATAATCAGCTCGGC
Organism: uncultured Clostridia bacterium; assembly: GCA_946184925.1. GTDB lineage: Bacteria > Bacillota > Clostridia > Oscillospirales > Acutalibacteraceae > Ruminococcoides. Next base: position 5,981 of record CAMHHL010000036.1, read on the forward strand.
ATGCCCTGCCGTCGTAAGGCTGATTAAAATCCGCTTTCCTGAGCTTTGCGACAACGTTATGCCGCTTATTGCTCCGATGGAGGCAGCGGCTAAGATGGCTCGCCGCGAGGCTATGAAAAAGTCCGGACTTTCCGACGACGAAATCGGCGTGTTCTTCATCACTCCGTGTCCGGCTAAGGTCACTGAGGTCAATTCTCCGAACCACGCCGCGAAATCCGCGGTCAACGGTGCTATCGCAATTTCAAAAATCTATCCCGACCTCACGCGTGAGATGGATCATCTCACCGAAATTGAGCCTATAGCCCGTTCGGGACTCATCGGAATCGGCTGGGCTAACTCGGGCGGAGAAAGCGCCGCGATGCTCGGTGAGAAGTATCTCGCCGCAGACGGAATCGAGAACGTAATCCGCGTACTCGAGGAGCTCGAGGACGAGCATATCCGCGACGTTGACTTCATTGAGCTCAATGCCTGCTCCGGAGGCTGCGTAGGCGGTGTTCTTAATGTTGAGAATCCGTATGTTGCTCAGGCTCGAATCCATAACCTAAGAAAATACATGCCCGTTTCGATGAACCATCTCAACAGCGATGATCTCGATTTGATGATGTGGGAGAAGGAGCTCACCTTCGACCCCGGCATTTTCAGACTTGACGAGGATATCATGAAGGCGATGGAAATGATGGAGAAGATGGAGCAGATTAATTCAGGACTGCCCGGTCTCGATTGCGGCTCCTGCGGAGCGCCTACCTGCCGTGCTATGGCGGAGGACATAGTTCGCGGAAAAGCCAAGGAGACCGACTGCATCTTCAAGCTCAGACAGAAAATCCAGAACGTCTACGACCAGCTCGGAAATACTTTTAAGTAATGGTAAGTTGTAAGTGAGGATATTATGAACGTTAAAGAATTAACCGAAAAGCTTAATCTTGAAATACTCACCGAGGGTGACCTTGACCGTGAGGTGACCGATTGCTATATCGGAGACCTTCTCAGCTGGGTTATGGGCAGAGCGCCCGGGGACAGCGCGTGGCTCACCGTCATGGGCAACATTAACTCAATTGCCGTCGCGACTCTCGCCGATGTAAGCTGCATTGTGCTCGTTGAGAGCGCGGCTCTCGACGAAGAAGCGCGCAAGAAGGCGGAGATGCACGATGTAACAATTCTCCGAACCGAAGAAAACAGCTATTCCCTTGCCGTAAAGCTCAGTCAGCTGATATGAAGTATTTTTACGACCTTCATCTTCACTCCTGCCTTTCTCCTTGCGGCGATATGGATATGACGCCTAACAATCTCGTCAATATGGCGAAGCTGCTCGGACTCGACGTAATCGCTCTCACTGACCACAATACCTCGCTCAACTGCGAGGCGGCAATGAAGGTGGGCGAGGAGATAGGGCTTCTTGTCATTCCGGGAATGGAGCTGACCACAAGCGAGGATATCCACGCTGTCTGCCTGTTTCCGACGCTTGAAAAGGCGCTCGAGTGGAGTGATTATGTTGATAACCACCGCATTAAGATTAAGAACCGCTCCGAGATTTACGGCGACCAAGTAATAATGAATGAGAATGATGAGCCGATAGGGGAGATAGAGCACCTGCTTATACCTGCTACCAACATTAGTATAATGAACGCTCACGAGCTTGTTCGCGGCTTCGGCGGCGTTTGCTATCCGGCTCACATCGACCGCGACAGCCTCTCGATTCTCTCGGTTCTCGGTGAAATCGACGAGAGCTGCGGCTTCACCACTTTGGAGCTTGCCGACGGTTCAAAGTACGCCGAGCTTGCGGAGCTTCATCCGATTATGAAAACCGTCAACATCGTGACCAATTCCGACGCTCATTACCTCGAAAATATGCGCGACGCGCAGAATTACCTTGAACTTCAGGAGCTCACACGCGAGAATGTTATAAAATTCCTGGATAACTTTCCGCAGTAGCGGTTTTTCAGCCCTCTCAGACGAGAGGGTTTTATCTTTTTTGCCGACGTTTTACGGTTATGTAAAACTAACTCCATACCTTATATTTCCCGATAAACATTAATTTGTCAAAAATTTAACAAAATTTTGCAAAACTGCGATTTTCAGCCATTAAAATCAAATTTTTCTATAGACATTCGACAATCTTTGTGTTACAATATAGCATATGTACTAGTATGTTTTTTTATATACTTAGGGGAATAATCACAGTCTTGTTCGTTATATAATTCTGGTGATTAAGTACATAAAAAATAATAATTTAAGGAGGAAAAAAGATGCAGAAAAAAATCAGCAGTATCCCTTTTTCCGGAACACCTGAGCAGGAGGCAAAGCTCAAGGAGGCAATTGCCCGCAACATTGACGATCCCGGTGCGGTAATGCCTGTTTTGCAGGAAGCGCAGGAGATTTACGGTTATCTGCCCATTGAGGTTCAGAAAATGGTTGCTGACGGCTTGAATGTTCCGCTCGAGGAGGTATACGGCGTATCCACCTTCTATTCTCAGTTTGCTCTTTCGCCCAAAGGCAAGTACAACATCTCTGTATGTCTCGGTACAGCCTGCTATGTAAAGGGTTCGGGAGACATTCTCGACAAGCTTTCCGAGATTCTCGGCATCGAAGCTGAGGAATGCACGCCCGACGGCAAGTTCTCGCTAACAGCGTGCCGTTGCATCGGTGCTTGCGGACTTGCTCCGGTTCTCACCGTCAACGATGACGTTTACGGCAGACTGACAGTCAACGACGTCCAGGGCATTATCGACAAGTATAAGGACGCGTAATGAGAGAGCTGTCCCTGAATGTAATGGATATCGCGCAGAACTCGGTCAGAGCCGAGGCGAGCCTCGTTAAGATAACGGTTGAGGAGAGCGACAAAAACGACCTTCTCACAATCACTATCGAGGACAACGGCTGCGGTATGTCAGAGGAACAGGTCGCTCAGGTTATTGATCCGTTTTTCACATCGAGAACAACACGCAAAGTAGGACTCGGAGTTCCGCTTTTCAAGATGTCAGCCGAACAGACCGGCGGAGATTTTGAGATTAAGTCGAAGCTCGGCGAGGGAACGCTCACCAAAGCTTCCTACGTCAAGAGCCACGTTGATATGACGCCGCTCGGCGATATCAATTCGACAGTCGTGATTCTGATTCAATGCAATCCCGACATCGACTTCGTGTTTTCACGCTCAACGGATTCGGGGTCTTTCACGCTGGACACCCGTGAGCTCCGCGAGGTGTTAGATGGCGTCAGCCTCGACACTCCCGAAGTGCTCGAATGGATCAAACAATTCTTAGAAGAACAGACACAAATAATTAACGGAGGTGCACATATATGAAATCTTTAGCCGAATTACAGGCTATCAGAGACAGAGCTAAAGCAGGCATCAATCTCAGAAAGGAAAACCCCAACGCCGCGCGCGTTCTCGTGGGTATGGCTACATGCGGAATCGCGGCAGGCGCCCGTCCCGTTCTCAACGCCTTCACTGAGGAGATTGCCAAGCGCGGTCTCACCGAGGATATTACCGTAACCCAGACAGGCTGTATCGGTATCTGCCAGTACGAGCCCGTTGTTGAGGTTGAAATCCCCGGCGAGGAAAAAGTTACTTATGTAAAAATGACTCCCGAGAAGGTTGCTCGCGTTGTTAACGACCATCTTGTTAACCACAATGTCGTTACCGAGTTCACTATCGGAGCCAACACGTAATAAGGAGGGCAATAATGTATCGTTCTAATGTACTTGTTTGCGGCGGTACCGGTTGTACTTCCTCAAACAGCTTGAAAATCGTTGACAGGCTCAAGGAAGAGCTTGCAGCCAAGGGACTTGACAAGGAAGTAAACGTTATCACAACAGGTTGCTTCGGTCTTTGTGCTCTCGGTCCGATTATGGTAGTTTACCCGGAGGGCAGCTTCTATTCAATGGTATCGGTTGACGACGTTCCCGAAATCGTTGAGGAGCACCTTCTCAAGGGCAGAATCGTAACAAGACTTTTATATCAGGAGACAGTTCAGGAGGACACAATCAAGTCACTCAACGAAACTGCCTTCTATGCAAAGCAGAAGCGCGTCGCGCTTCGTAACTGCGGTGTTATCGATCCCGAGAAGATTGATGACTATATCGCTATGGACGGATATGCCGCTCTCGGTAAGGTTCTCACAGAGATGACTCCCGAGCAGGTTATCCAGACTATTCTCGATTCCGGTCTCCGCGGACGCGGCGGCGCGGGATTCCCCACAGGTCTCAAGTGGAAATTCGCTGCTGCGAACGACGCTGACCAGAAGTACGTTTGCTGTAACGCCGACGAGGGCGACCCCGGTGCGTTCATGGATCGTTCCGTTCTTGAGGGCGACCCACATGCGGTTCTTGAGGCTATGGCTATCGCCGGTTACGCTATCGGCGCTTCCAAGGGCTACATCTACGTCCGTGCAGAGTATCCTATCGCTGTAAAGCGTCTCCGGATTGCTATTGAGCAGGCTCATGAGTACGGTCTTCTCGGCGAGGATATCTTCGGCACAGGCTTCAACTTTGACATCAAGCTTCGTCTCGGAGCGGGTGCATTCGTCTGCGGTGAGGAAACATCGCTTATGACTTCAATCGAAGGTAAGCGCGGCGAGCCCAGACCTCGTCCTCCGTTCCCGGCATTAAAAGGTCTTTACAGAAAGCCCACAATCCTCAACAACGTTGAGACTTATGCTAACATCGCTCAGATTATCCTCAACGGTCCCGAGTGGTTTGCTTCAATGGGTACCGAGAAGAGCAAGGGTACCAAGGTATTCGCTCTCGGTGGTAAGATTAACCACACAGGCCTCGTAGAGGTTCCCATGGGAACAACTCTCCGCGAAATCATCTATGAAATCGGTGGCGGCATTCCCAACGGCAAGAAGTTCAAGGCGGCTCAGACCGGCGGTCCTTCCGGCGGATGTATCCCCACAGAGCATCTCGACGTTCAGATTGACTACGACAACCTCCTTGCCATCGGCTCAATGATGGGCTCCGGCGGACTTATCGTAATGGACGAGGACAACTGTATGGTTGACGTTGCCAAGTTCTTCCTCGAGTTCACCGTTGATGAGAGCTGCGGTAAGTGTACACCCTGCCGTATCGGTACAAAGAGACTTCTCGAAATGCTCGAGAAAATCACAAAGGGACAGGGCACAATGGAGATGCTCGACGAGATGGAGGAGCTCTGCTACTACATCAAGGCGAACTCGCTTTGCGGTCTCGGACAGACTGCTCCGAACCCCGTTCTCTCAACTCTCCGCTATTTCCGCGACGAGTATGAGGCTCATGTAAAAGATAAGAAGTGCGTTGCCGGCGTATGTAAGGATCTCCTCGAGTTCACAATCGAGAAGGACAAGTGCATCGGCTGCGGAATGTGCTCGAGAAAGTGCCCTGTCGGTGCAATCTCCGTCACAGATTATATCGCTCCCGGCAAGAAGAAGCCCGCTTTCGAAATCGACCACAACAAGTGTATCAAGTGCGGCGCTTGTATCTCTACATGTAAGTTCGGCGCTATTTTCAAAGGCTAAAGAAAGGAGAATTTTACTATGGAAATGTTAAATATTAAAATTAACGGTAAGGATTATTCCGTAGAGAAAAACACTACCATTCTCGAAGCCTGCCACAAGTTCGGAATCAAGATTCCCACACTTTGCTATCTCAAGGACATTAACGAGATCGGCGCGTGCCGTATGTGTCTCTGCGAGGTTAAGGGCGCAAGAAGCCTTGTCGCTGCCTGCGTATATCCCATCGACCGCGACGGAACAGAAATCTTTACAAATACACCCCAGATTCAGAAATACAGAAAAACAAACCTCGAGCTCCTTCTTTCCAACCACGACAAGAAGTGTCTCTCCTGTCCCAGAAGCGACAATTGTGAGCTCCAGACTCTTTGCCTTGAGTACGGCGTTGACGAGACAAAGTTCCAGGGTGAGGAAACAAAGTACGAGGAGGATAAGTCAACTCTCCACCTCGTCCGCAACAACAACAAATGTATCCTTTGCCGTCGCTGCGTTGCAGCTTGTAAGCAGCAGTATGTATCCGTAATCGGCGCAAACAACCGCGGCTTTGATACAGCCATCACATGCGCTTTTGAGAAGGATCTCGGCGACGTTTCCTGCGTAAGCTGCGGTCAGTGTACCGTAGTCTGCCCGACAGGCGCTCTCGTTGAGCGTGACGATACCGAGAAGGTATTCGAGGCTATCGCGGATCCGACAAAGCACGTTGTTGTTCACACAGCTCCCTCCATCCGCGCAACCCTCGGCGAGTGCTTCGATATGCCTATCGGCACTAACGTTAAGGGCAAGATGGTTACAGCTCTCAAGATGCTCGGCTTCGACAAGGTGTTCGATACCAACTTCGGCGCTGACCTCACCATCATGGAAGAGGGAACAGAGTTTATCCACCGCGTAAAGGAAGGCGGCGTTCTGCCGATGATTACTTCCTGCTCACCCGGATGGGTTAAGTTCTGCGAGCACTATTATCCCGACCTTATTCCTCATCTTTCAACATGTAAGTCACCTCAGCAGATGCAGGGCGCTATGATTAAGTCCTACTACGCTGAGAAGGCAGGAATCGATCCCAAGGACATCGTTGTTGTTTCCGTAATGCCCTGCGTAGCCAAGAAGTTTGAGATTAAGCGTGACAATCAGGGACATGACGGTATGCAGGATAACGACATTTCAATCTCAACACGTGAGCTTGCAAAGATGATTAAGAAGTCAGGTATCCAGTTCACCGCTCTTGAGGACAGCGACTTTGACCCGATTATGGGCATCGGCTCCGGCGCCGGCACAATCTTCGGCGCAACAGGCGGCGTTATGGAGGCTGCTCTCCGTACAGTTGCCGACGTTCTCACCGGCGAAGATCTTGAGAAGGTTGATTACACCGAGGTTCGTGGTACTGACGACATCAAGGAAGCTACCTACAACGTTGCAGGTATGGACGTTAAGGTTGCCGTTACATCCGGACTCAAGAACGCCGCTAAGCTTCTTGACGATATCCGTGCAGGCAAGTCCGAGTATCAGTTCATCGAGGTTATGTGCTGTCCCGGCGGCTGCGTAAACGGCGGCGGTCAGCCTATCCAGCCCGGTCACGTTCGCAACTTTACAGACCTCAAGGCTGAGAGAGCAAAGGCTCTCTATCAGGATGACCTCAATCTCGAGTACAGAAAGTCTCACGACAACCCCGAGATTAAGGCTATCTATGACGAGTATCTCGGCGAGCCCGGTTCACACAAGGCTCACGAGCTTCTCCACACCTCTTATGTAGAGAGAGGAAATAATTCTTAATTAGAATAATTAAGGCGCTGTCTTCGGACAGCGTCTTTTTTATATCTCTATCCTGTTATTTGAGTGCTCCTATCAAACGTTTGGTTTGGGCTGTGACAACTGCTCCGAACCAACGTCTGTAAAGGTAACGTTGTGTGTTGCTCTCCTATCAAACGTCTGCAAAGGTTACGCTTGGCTGTGTGTTGCTGCCCTATCATATAACACATTTCCTTAACGGCGTAGTGGCTATGTTTCCGTGTCATCCGTCTTCTGTAGGAAATTATCATAGAAACGACATCACGAAAACTGCAAACAGAAAAGCTGCCGCGCTTGGCGCGACAGCTTCCCTGAAAGGATATTTATTTAACTGTTACATTAACATATGCAACGCCTGTTGTGAGCTTGTTGCCATAGTTTTTTCCGCCGAGGAATTCATTCGAAATCAAATTACTTACGCTTTCACCTAGTTCTTTCGAGAAACTAACTTTAATTTTTGCATTTCCGGCTTTAAGAGCGTCGATTACACCATTCTCTACATTCACAACATCAGTGCCTTCAACAACCTCAACTGTCGCCTTCATTGCATCGTCATTGGGATAGCTGAAAAGGTAGAAGAGATAGAGCTGACCGCCTTCATAATAGCTTTCGCCTTCATTGAGGACGAGGTTTACGTTGACGTTGCCGTCCTTATCAGTAAAGTAAGTATCGGAGGGCGTGTGAATCATTTTGATGATTTCCTGTGAAGATTTTGCTTTACCCTTAACTGCACAAATATAATATGAGTAAACTGTCGGGTTATCACCCTCATATGTGGCTGTGTACGCTGTATCTTTTACAGTAGCGACGAGAGTTTTGGTGTTGGTGATGTCCATTTTGTAAATATTATACGCTGTAGCGCCGGCTGTCTTTTCCCATTTGATATCGGTGATTGTTTTCTTGCCGTCGCGATTTACAACAATGTCTGTAACATCAACAGGAGCAAGGTATGTCTTTGTCTTTGCCGCGGAAGCAACCGAAACGCTCTTGCCGATTAATGCCTTAACCTTGTAGGAATACTTATTGCCGCTCTTGACGGTCTTATCTGTGTATGTTTTCGTTTTGAGCGTCTTGAGAAGTGTGAACTTTCCGCCGTTAATCTTTCTGTAAAGCTTGAATTTTGTGCCGGCGCCTGCCTTCCATTTTACCTTGAGGGCGTTACCGGTTGTAATCTTTGTGATTTTCGGCGCCTGAACGCGGTAAACGGAAACAGCCTTTGAAGTCTTTTTAACCTTGCCGTTAACAGACTTTACCTTGTAGGTGTACTTTCTGCCGTTGGTTTTCGCCTTCTTATCGACATAGGAAGTCTTTTTGGTCGTAACTACGAGCTTTGTACCGCGATAAAGCTGATACTTTTTTGCACCCTTAGCCTTTTTCCATGTGATTTTGATACCCTTTGATGTGTTTGCGGCTTTTACGGACGCAGGCTTCTTTACTGTAGCCGCAGAAGCGGAAACAGCGCCGACTGCCATCGTCGAGCCAACCATAAGAGTGGCCATAGCCGCACTGATTAATCTTGTTGATTTTTTCATTTTTTCTCCTCCTTTAAAAATCTTAATTAATTATACCATTTCCTTTCATAGTATTCAATAGACAAATTGGTGAAATAGTAAAGATACTAACGCTATAATCGTTTAATTTATAGATTTCTCTTGACATACCTATTAATCCGAGGTATAATGCATACATAGAATTCCTATGTATTATTCTATCAAGGAGGTCGTATGAACAGTTATATTGAGAAGGTTTCTTCGCTTATCACAAATAAGCGCGACAAAAAGCAAATCGTAGCGGAGCTCCAGTCGCATATTGACGACAAGATTGACTATTATCTCGAGCTCGGCTATGATAGAGAAGAAGCCGAAAAGCGCGCGACAGAGGAAATGGGCAGTCCCGAGGATACCGCCGTTTCACTCAATTCACTTCACAACAACAAGTGGTACACAGCACGGCAGAATATAATTGCGATTATTCTGTTGTTAGGCGCAATCATTGCGATAGCATTTTTTTATCCTAAATACTTTTATGCGGACGACGTGTTTCAGACGGTTGCGCACAACGTAATTTCCGACTTTATTTCACTCGCGATTTTTTCTGTTTATGTCGGTTTAATTATTTTTGCGGCAAAGAAGAGAAACAGCCGGATAGTATATGCTGTTCTGTACAGCTTGATATTTGCTCTGGTTCTTGCATTCTCCCGGGAATTTATAATAAATACAGGCGGATATGAAAACAATCAAGTTGTTTTGGAAAGCGTTAATTATGACGGCTTTTTCTACAGAATGAGGAATATCTTCGGCGTTTTTCAGCCTATGCTCTACGCTCTCGGTACAATACTTACCAAGGGCTTCGCCGGATATATTGACAGCCTGTTCTCATATTCGCTTGCTGATGATTATATGAGCGGCTATTATGTCATCGGTTCCTTTGTCTTGTTTGTTTTTCTGCTGCTTTGGGCATTTGCTGTTTTAATTATGATTATTCGTCAGTCAAAGCTGAAGAACACCAAGCGCTTCATAAAGCCTCTGAAAATCACGAGAGATATAGTCTGTGTTTTTATTGCTCTGAATTTCGCAGTAATGTCGGTGTGTACGGTTATCTCGAGCTTTTCGCTTGAGGACAAGCTGCGCGAAAGCAACGCCGCGAGAAGCGCCGCAATTGACTTTGTCATTAACGCTGAAATCGGCGACTCGAGGGAGCAGGTTATTGAGAATATGAACCATCTTATAACCGATTACGGTTTTACTGAAAGCACCAAAAATGCTTTTGATGGCTTTGAAACAATGTTTGATATAAAATCATATGTAAAAAACTGCTTCGGTGTGGTATTATTTTTCTCCGAAGAAAAGCTCGATACAGCCAGCTTTATGACATATACTTTTGATACAAATTATCTTACCGCTCCGCTAAGAGTGGATAGGGAAGAATTGAAAAAGTACGAAAACATCTATCTCTCTGAGTTCAAAAAAACGGAGCTTTTTGAAAAGGCTTTTTCGGTCAGCAAAAACGAGATGAATATTAATATCGGTTTTGCCACCGCGGATAATACCGAGTCACTTGTTTTTGAAAAAGAATCGAATGATGATTATAGATTATTCAATAATTCAGCGAATATATTAGATTGGAGTGATGAATTTGAAAATCAGTAAAGAACTGATAAAAGGCAGTACATCTCTGCTTGTGCTGAGCGTGCTAAAGGGTGGTGATTTGTACGGCTACAAAATAATAAAGGAGATTGAGCTTCGCAGCGAAAACGCGTTTGAGCTCAAGGAGGGTACGCTCTATCCGATACTTCACGCTTTAGAAGAGGAGAGCTTTCTCGAAAGCTACTGGGAGGAGCACGACGGCAGAAAGCGCAAGTATTACCACCTTACGCGAAAAGGGAAGAAGCAGCTTGCTTCAAAGGAAGAGGAATGGAAGCTATATTCCGATTCGGTACAAAAGGTGCTCAGTTTTTCGGTATAATTCCGTTTTAGAATTATATTCCGCGCCGCGCAGTATTAACGCGGCGCGGAGCCTCAAAGGAGTTGATGTAATCGACAAAACAAAGCTCCTTTCATTTTTTTGTAAAAAAGTATTGACAATTAACTTATCGGGTGATATAATAATCAAGCTGAAAAAATTCAGACGAAAATGCGAGCGTGCTGGAATAGGCAGACAGGCACGTTTGAGGGGCGTGTGTCTTTGACGTACGGG
>CAMHHL010000037.1 GCA_946184925.1 uncultured Clostridia bacterium
TGATTTTTTGAAACCACTTGACTCTAACCTTGCCGAATACTTTTTTACTGAAAAATCTGTATGGGAAATTCATGATATAGGCAATACCGAAACCGTAGATAAACGGAGTCAGAATTGACGCAAAGTTACAAATGCCCGACCAGATGTAGTTCATATTATCCTTGATAAAGAGCAGAAATACAGCAAAAAGTATACAGATCATAAAACCTGCAAGCTTATTGAATCTCTTTTTCATTAGCTATCATCCTCTTTTTGATTTATATTCCGAACAAAGACATCTGAGCGCTTTCGGCAAGACCTGAGAGTGCACCGCATTCGCGGAGTGTTTCTATAACAGACTTCGACGCCTTTGTTTTTAGCTGCATATCCTCAATCGAGAGATATTCGTTCTGATGACCGGCATCGGCAAGAGCGATTGCCGCAGACTCACCAACGCCGCCGAGGGCACAGAACGGCATACGGATTTTGCCGTCCTCAACCGTAAAGGTTTTGGCTTCGGATTTATAGATATCTATAGGCAGAATTTCAACACCTCTCGCGAGCATTTCATTTACAATCTGAAGAGTTGCAAATTCGCTCTTGTCCTTGGCGGAAGCTTCGTATCCCATCTGAGTGATATTCTTCATTTTAGCCTTAACCGCTTCCCTACCCTTCATTACCGTTGCACCGTCAAAACTGTCGTTACGAACGGTAAAATATGCGGCGTAATACTCAACAGGTCTATGAACTTTATACCAGCCAAGTCTCAGTGCGGCAATCATATAAGCTGCTGCATGAGCTTTCGGGAACATATACTTTATTTTTAGGCAGGAATCAACATACCATTGCGGAACATTGTTTTCCTTGAACGCCTTAAAATGCTCCTCGTTGAAAAGCTTGGAAGCGTTACCTTTACGCGTAATTTCCATTATTTTGAACGCCATGCTCGGCTCAAGTCCCTTATGAAGAAGATAAGTCATAATCGAATCTCGAGTTCCGATAACGTCGGAAATTGTACAGGTTCCTGATTTAATCAGCTCCTGAGCGTTGCCGAGCCATACATCGGTTCCGTGCGAGAGCCCGGATATTTGCAGTAAGTCCGAAAATGTCTTAGGCTGAGCTTCAATGAGCATTCCTCTAACAAAGTCGGTTCCGCATTCCGGGATTGAGAGTGTTCCGGTATTGCAGTCAATATCCTCCTCGGTAACTCCGAGAGCCTTCGGAGAAGTGAACAGCGACATTACATCAGGGTCGCTCATGCTGACATTCATTACCGGAATTCCCGTGAACTGCTCGAGATAATGATAAATTGTCGGAACATCGTGTCCGAGCTCATCCAGCTTGGTAATGGTGTCATGAATTGAATGGAAGTCGAAGTGAGTGGTTATATTTTCATTATTCATATCATTTGCCGGGTGCTGAACCGGACAGAAATCATAAATAGTATACCCCTTCGGCACAACAACCATTCCGCCGGGATGCTGACCTGTGGTTCGTTTGATGTCGGTACAGCCGATGGCGAGACGTTTTTCCTCCGCCTTGTTGAAAATTTTATTGTTTTCCTCGGCAAATTTGCGCACAAAACCTATAGCAGTTTTGTCCGCTACTGTAGAAATTGTACCCGCCTTGAATACGTGGTCTCTTCCGAAGAGTTCTTCTGTATAGCGGTGTGCGCTTGACTGGTACTCTCCGCTGAAGTTCAGGTCAATATCAGGCACTTTATCGCCCTTGAAGCCTAGGAATGTTTCGAACGGTATTTCGTGACCGTCTCTGTCCATAGAAGTTCCGCACTCGGGGCAATCCTTCGGCGGCATATCAAAGCCTGAGCCGTATTCTCCGTGCTCGAAAAATTCACTGTGACAGCATTTGGGGCAAACATAGTGCGGACAAAGCGGATTTACCTCGGAAATACCGGACATTGTAGCAACGAACGAAGAGCCTACAGAACCTCTGGAGCCGACTAGATAGCCGTGTGCTTCGCTGTCGGCTACAAGCTTCTGAGCCGTCATATAAAGAACGGAGTAGCCGTAAGTATTAATTGCGTTAAGCTCCTTTTTGAGTCTTGCTTCAACTATCTCCGGGAGCGGATCACCATATTTTTTCTTGGCTCTCTCCCATGTGATGTCGTTAAGCTGTTGCTCGGCGCCTTCGATAAACGGCGGAAAGTTTCCGTCGGGAATAGGTTGAATTGATTCAATACTGTCTGCAATCTTATTTGTGTTTTCAACAACAATCTCGTAAGCTTTTTTCTTGCCGAGATAACTGAATTCATCAAGCATTTCTGCTGTTGTGCGGTAATACAGCGGAGCCTGCATTTGTGCGTCTCCGTAGCCCTGTCCCGCCTGAAGAATCATTCTGAACTCGGCGTCAGTCGGATCCATAAAATGAACGTCACACGTAGCTACAACAGGAATGTTAAGCTCTTCGCCGAGCTTGACAACCTGAGCGTTTAAATCCTCGAGATCCTTCTGAGTTTTGTACGTTCCGTTGCGAAGCATAAACTCGTTATTACCGGTGGGCTGAATCTCAAGATAATCATGAAATTTAGCTATCTTGCGTATTTCGTCCCGTGGTTTTCCGCTGATAATAGCTCGCATAAGCTGACCTGCTTCACAAGCGGAGCCGATAAGAAGTCCTTCCCTGTGCTTGACAAGAAGAGACTTCGGAATTCTCGGCTTTTTATAGAAGAATTCGAGATGACTGGCTGAAATCAATTTGTAAAGATTTTTCAGACCGGTCTGGTTTTTAACAAGAATAATCTGGTGGTAAGTAGGCAGCTTTTTGAAATCTCCGCCTACAGTCTTTGTGTTGATATCCTTTACATCGGTGATGTTATAATCATCTTTCAGTCTGCGGCAAAGCTCAATAAAGATATTCGCAAGCATTTCGGCATCATCTGACGCTCTGTGGTGGTTAAAATTGCCAAGCCTGAGATATTTTGCGACGGTGTCGAGCTTGCAATTTTTGATATCATTGAGAATTGAACGACATATAACAACAGTATCTATCGCAGTGTAATTATATGAAACGCCCATATTTTCACAAGCGTTGCGAATGAATGAAGTATCAAAAGGCGCGTTATGCGCAACGAGGATATGTCCGTCGGCAAAATCAAGAAATGCCTGAACTGCCTCGGACTGCGATGGTGCGCCCTTTACCATAGCGTCGGTGATACCGGTGAGCTGAGTAATCTTTGCCGGAATAGGCATTTCCGGATCTGCAAAGGTGGAGAAGGTGTCTGTAATTACACCGTTTTCAACCTTAACGGCGCCGATTTCAGTTATTTTGTCACGACGGGCTGAAAGTCCGGTTGTCTCTATATCGAAGCAAATAAATGTACCGTCGAGCTTCTCATCCTGAACACCGGCAACGGCTTCAACAAGGTCGTCGATAAAATACGCCTCTGTGCCGTAGATTATCTTAATCTTCTCTCCGTCTTTATTTATTTTTTTCGCAGTGTTCATTGCTTCCGGAAAAGCTTGAGCCACACCGTGATCCGTGATAGCGATTGCAGGATGCCCCCAGCTTGCGGCGCGGTTGATGAGTTCCTTCGCCGGAGTCATGCCGTCCATCTGGGACATATTTGTATGAAGATGAAGCTCTACTCTTTTCTTCGGCGCATTGTCAACAACTTTAACCTTTTGAGCGGTTGAAATTGAACGTGCGTTTAAAACAAGACCGCCTGCATAGCGGTCGTTTTCGACATCACCGCTTACAACAATAGCGTCACCTGTTTTTATGTTTTCAACAACTGCGGTCTGAGAAATCGGTCCGAATACCTTTACGGTAATTGAACCCGTATAGTCGGTAATATCAATTGTGAAGATATTCTTATCTCCGGAGCGTGTTACTTTCTTCTCGGTGGCGAAAACATCTCCCCATACCGTAACTCTGCCTGAATCATATTTAATCGAGGAAACAGGAATGACCTTGCTCTTGATTGTTCTGCCGTAAAAAGGTCTGATTGAGGATTTGACAATTTGCGGACGAAGGAAATCGCCCTTGCGAATATCAATCTCAGTCTGTGCGTCCTCGGCGCGTTTTTGGGCGCTTTGCTTGGCGTTCTCCTCTTCAAATTCATAGAGTTCGGCGATTTTTTCGAGATTTTCGCGTTCAATCTTTTTCTCGGTTCTTGTCTGAAACTCCTGATATTGAGCGCTGTCGCCGTTAACGGTAGTTACACCCCTATATTCTAACCTTACTTTGGCATCAAATTCTCGCCTTACAAGTTTAGCGAATTCAACGTCGAACTTTACACTGTCAAGCAGTGTTTTCCCTCCGTTGCGCAGAGTTACAAAGAATGTTTCTCCGTCAAACGAAGTCTCGCTCCCGACAAAGGTTCCGTTGATTCTCGGAATATCCTTTTTAAGCTCAGTAATGAGCTCCTGAAAATAATCAGCAGTAAACAAGTCTTTGCCGAAATGAGGATGAATATTTGCTTTTATTAAAGCGAGAGGAGATTTTTTGAGCAGGTTAGAAGCTTTCTCAATCTCCGAACGCGGAATAAGCTTGTCAAAATCAATATAAATGTCTGCGGTTCGCAGGTCCGTGTTAATAGACGTACCTGTGACAACCGCGTTTTGAAACGCCGGATCAAGCGCCGACGAATCTATGTACCTTCCAAATACTTCCGAAAAATTATACATTACTTCAACTGTCTTTCTCTATTTCTTCAATCAACGCGTCAACGAGTTTGTCCTCGCTGACTTTATATAAAATTTCACCTTTCTTAAACACAAGTCCGCAACCGTCGCCGCCGGCGATGCCGTAGTCAGCTTCTCTCGCCTCTCCGGGACCGTTGACAACACAACCCATTACAGCAACCTTGATATCCCGTTTGCAGTCGCGCAGTCTTTCCTGAACTTCGTTCGCGAGCGAAATCAAATCAATCTTTGTCCTGCCGCAGGTTGGGCATGAAACGAACTGAACACCGCCCTTTTCAATGTCAAGAGCTTTGAGAATATCGCGAGCGGCATAAATCTCGCGAACAGGGTCAGCAGTAAGTGAAACGCGGATTGTGTCACCGATACCCTTGAGCAGCAGAGAGCCGATTCCTGCGGCTGATTTTATAAGACCGAAACGTTCTGTGCCGGCTTCGGTAACGCCGAGATGCAGAGGATAATCGCATCTTTGAGCAGCTAGCTCGTATGTTTCTATCATTGTTTTTACAGTTGAGCTCTTCATTGAGAGCACAATATCATTGAAATCAAACTTTTCAAGCAAAGAAGCGTGATAAAGCGCACTGTCACACAGAGCCTGAGCGGTAGGAGATCCGTATTTTGCAAGGATTTCCTTTTCGAGTGAACCGCTGTTCACCCCTATTCTGATTGGTATATTTTTATTAGCGCATGCTTTTGCGACTGCTTTTACTCTGTCGTCCGAGCCGATATTGCCGGGATTAATTCTGATTTTATCAACACCGGCTTCAACTGCCTCGAGCGCAAGTTTGTAATCAAAGTGAATATCAGCTACAATCGGCGCCTTTACAGCATTTTTTAGTGCAGGAATGAGTTTTACTGCATCCATATTGGGAATAGCTGCTCTGATAATATCGCAGCCTGCCTCTTCGAGCGCTAAAGCTTGCCTTACGCTTCCTTCAATATCCTCAGCCGGTACATTAAGCATTGACTGAACGGAAACCTTGGCACCGCCTCCGATTTTAACATTACCTGCAACAACCTGAATTTTACTTGACATAGCTTATCCTCCAAACGGTAAAAGCATCCAAACATCCTTTACAGTAATAATTGCCATGAACAGAAGCAATAATCCTAAACCTGCTCCGTTGACAATCGACTCGACCTTTCTCGGAATCGGCTTTCTGAATATCCATTCAATCAGCAAGAACAGAAGTCTTCCGCCGTCAAGCGCCGGGAACGGCAGCATATTGAAAATTCCGAGGTTAACGGTAATAATCATCATTACATAGAAAACCGCGTTAAACGCCTCGAGAAAGCCTGTTTCGAGACCTTTCGACGCGACCTGTACAATTGCGGACGCAGCTCCGACAGGGCCGGAAACATCCTTGAACGTAAACTGACCGGTGACAAGACCGCAAAGTGACGCCCATACCATTCTGACAACCGAAACTGTTCTTGAGCCGGTTTCAGATAGTATTGTACCGAAGTTCTTTTCGATAGGTTCTACATAAAAATCCATGGAAACCATGGGCGTATCGGGATCGTCCGACGTAACATATGTGTACAGCTGAACATCCTTGAGAGTTATTCTCTCTCCGTTGCGAATGACCTCAGCGTCAGACATATATCTTTTTCGTGTTTCCTTTTCTTCGATTTCCGGAATAGTGAATTTCTTTATTCCGGCGTAATCTGCCATTTTTTCATAATACTCATCCATAATGGATTTCGCCTGCTGTTTTTCAGTGGCTTTATTTATCTTCCCAACACCCTCATCAAGGATAGCAACGACTTTTTCGAGCATTTTATTGTCTTTTTCAGTTTTTCCTTTAAGAATATCCTTTGCATAAAAATCAACAAGAGTGTTGTCACAATCCTGCCTGTAGATTTCAAGTGTATTTCCTTTGGTGTCTACAGGCTTCATAGTAGCAATTGCGAACGACAAATCCTGAGAATTCAAAATATCGTAGTTGTTAAATTTTACAATCTTGTCCCCTGCCTGAAATCCGCTTGCGGCGGAAAAAGAGCGTTCCGGAAAAGCGGAAAGAGTTGTGCCTGAAAACTCCGGCATCTGTACGACTATAACAAACATCATAATGAAGCCCAGAACAATATTCATAAACGCTCCGGCAACTATAATAATCATTCTCTTCCATATTTTGGCGTTGTTAAAGGCTCTCGGATTATCGCTGTCCTCGTCCTCGCCTTCCATAGCGCAATATCCGCCGATTGGGAAAAGTCTGAGTGAGTACGTGGTCTCGCCCTTGGTGAAACTAAAAAGCTTCGGACCCATTCCGAGAGCAAATTCATTTACCTGCACGCCGCTTCTCTTAGCAGCGATAAAATGACCGCCCTCGTGAAAGAAAATAATCAGTTCAAAAAGCAGAACTCCGATTACTACTAACCCTATAGCTGACAAAACAGTCATCATAAAATTAAGTCATCTCCAAAAATAAATGCGCAAACTGCATTTCGGATTGTTACCGCATTTCGCGGTAACAAAAGAATAGTTTAAAGACTGAGCGCGTTATCACGGACATACTGTCTCGCGACTTCATCTGCGTTAAGAACATCCTCGACAGATTTGGCTTCCACAGCATCCTGACGAAGCATAGCGTCCATTACAAGGTCACCGATATCAAGGAATGATATTTTGCCCTCACGGAAAAGAGCGTTTGCAACTTCGTTAGCGCCGTTTGCCGCGGCAGCACACAGACCGCCTCGATCAATCGCCTTTTTGCATGCTCTGAGACATTTGAATGTCTTATAATCTGGCTCGAAGAATGTGAGCTTACCGTAATCAGTCAGAGACAACTGAGCAGTCGGCGACTGGTATCTCTCCGGATAAGTAATCGCGTACTGAATCGGAATTCTCATGTCGGGAACTCCGAGCTGAGCAATTATTGAGTTGTCAACATATTCAATCATAGAATGAATTACGCTCTCCCGGTGTACGACAACGTCAATTTTAGAAGCAGGCATATCAAAAAGCCACGACGCCTCAATTATTTCCAGTCCTTTATTCATCATAGTAGCTGAATCAATGGTGATTTTGGCTCCCATCTTCCAGTTTGGATGATTGAGAGCTTGCTCTGTAGTAACATTTCGAAGCTCGTCTACTGACTTTCCGAAAAACGGGCCGCCGGATGCTGTCAGGATAAGACGCTTCAAAGCTTTCTCCGGAGCACCCTGAAGGCACTGGAATATTGCGGAATGCTCGCTGTCAACAGGATAAATATTAACGTTGTTATCTTTGACAGCCTGCATAACGAGGCTTCCGCCGGCAACGAGTGTTTCCTTGTTAGCGAGAGCAATGTCCTTGCCGGCGTTCGCGGCGGCGAGCGTCGGTTTGAGACCGACCATACCTACAACGGAATTAAGAATCAAATCTGCTTCCGAAATAGTTGCGGCTTCTATCAAGCCTTCCATTCCGCAAGCGACACGGGTATTTGTGTCTGAGATATTCGATTTAAACTCCGAATATTTTTCATCTTTAAAAACGACCGCGAGAGCAGGTCTGTATTTGCGAACCTGCTCTTCGAGAATCTTAATATTAGTGTTGGCAGTAAGAGCCGACACATTCAAATTTAAATTATCAACAACATCGAGTGCCTGAGTTCCTATGGAACCTGTAGACCCGAGAATGGAAATATTCTTAATCATAAAACACCCACAGAGAAAATTTCAAAGTGCAGAGCCATAAAGTACATTATCGGCGCAGAAAGAATAACGCTGTCGCATCTGTCAAGAAACCCGCCGTGACCGGGAAAAACAGAACCGTAATCCTTGATGTTGCAAGCACGCTTTATCAGTGAAAAAGAAAGATCGCCAAGAACAGAAACAATGCTCACAAGTGCTCCGATAATAAGTAGCATCCAGAGATTAAAACTTACACTTCTGTAAATCGGCATATACACTAAACCAATCAAAACAGACCCTATTATGCCTGCAACTATTCCGCCTGCAAAGCCTTCAACCGTCTTTTTTGGACTGATGTTCGGACAAAGCTTATGTTTTCCGAGAAACACACCCGCAAAATAAGCCCCGGCATCTGCAATCCACGGTACACCGACTCCGAAAACAAAGAAGAATGAGAAGTACCTGCCTAGAGCGTTCGGTATTAGTATAACAGAGGTCAACCCCCATGTTATAACAACTGTTCCGAGCAGTGCAAAGGAAACATCGTTATAAGACAAGTCCTTGTGGAACACAATCATCAGAAAGAACATCAGCAGTACAAAAAGATATACCGGTAATAGTCCCGACGAGGTTGCAATCAAAGCCGGCTGAGCCGCGGCGAAAAATGCGCACGGGATAAAAATTTTTAAATTCTTATGAAGTTTTTTAGCCGAAAGAAGTTCATATACCATTATTACGCTTCCGAAAGAAATAAGAGCGTACATAATCCAAGGGAAGAACTCGCCCAGTACAAGTATAATTACCACAAGCGGCAAAGCAATAGCGGCTGTGAGAAGCCGTTTCTTCATTGACTCCATACTTTATAACCTTTCAGGTCATCTTACACGCCACCGAAGCGACGGTTTCTGCTGTTGAATAATTTGATAGCTTCGTCGAGATCTTCTGTAGTAAAATCAGGCCAAAGCTTGTTCATTATGACAAACTCTGTATAAGCGGACTGCCAGAGCATAAAATTTGAAATGCGATACTCGCCGGACGGACGAATAATCAGGTCTGGATCGGGCTGTCCTGCGGTGTAAAGCTTCGAGGAAAAATACTTTTCATCAATCGCTCCGATATCAATCCTGCCGTCCTTAACGTCCTCGGAGACAGCCTTTACCGCTCTTATAATCTCATCGCGGCTGCCATAGTTCATAGCGATATTCAGAACCATGCCGTCTCTATTCTTGGACTCTTCCTCGTTCTCGACCATAAGCTTTACAAGCTCATCGTCAAACTGAGATTTATCACCGATAAATCTAACTACGATGCTGTCGTCCTTGAAATCGCGCAAGGCTTCCTCAAGATATTCCTTGAAAAGTCCCATAAGTGCGCTTACTTCATCGTTTGGACGTCGCCAGTTTTCTGTTGAGAAAGCGTAAACAGTGAGATATTTAACGCCGATGTCGCTGCAATAGCGCGTTATGGTTCTGAAAACCTTCGCCCCGGCACGGTGACCTGCTGACCGCGGAAGAAAACGTTTCTTTGCCCAGCGACCGTTGCCGTCCATTATTATGCCGATATGCTCAGGCAGAACTAAAGAAACGTCCGCATCGCTTTTTTTCTTAAAAATAGCCATAGGAATAATCCATTATCAAATTGCCATAATCTCCTGCTGTTTCTCAGCAGAAATCTTGTCAACTTGCTTGATGTACTTGTCAGTGAGATCCTGAGCTTTTTTCTCGCCGTCCTTGAGGTCGTCTTCGGTGAGGTCTCCGCTCTTTTTCATCTTCTTGAGATCGTCAACAAGGTCGCGGCGGACGTTACGAATCTGAACCTTTGTGCCCTCGGCAATCTTGTGGACATCCTTAACTATCTCCTTACGTCTGTCTTCTGTAAGCGGCGGAAAGTTAAGACGAATAACCTTACCATCGTTCTGAGGATTAATTCCGATTTCGGAAGTAAGGATAGCCTTATTTATTGCGCCGAGAATGGAACCGTCCCACGGCTGGATAACAATTGTTCTCGCTTCGGGAACTGAAACGCTCGCAACCTGGTTTACAGGAGTGGGAGTTCCATAGTAGTCAACCTTTACCTTGTCAAGAATAGCAGGATTTGCTCTTCCTGCGCGGATTGACTTATATTCATCGACAAGATGATTGATTCGTCTGTCCATTCTTTCTTCAGCTTTTTTGAGTGTTTCTTTCATGTTGTTCATGCCTTTCTGCCCATAGATTTTAATAACGCATTTCTACCACGGGCTGATAGAAATATCAAAAGAGTTTCCGTTTAATCGACAAGTGTACCGATTGTCTCACCGGTAACAGCCTTGTAGATATTTTCCGGCTCTTCAATGCTGAAAACGAGAATTGCGATATCGTTGTCTTTGCAGAGAGAAGCTGCGGTACTGTCCATAACAGCCAAATCCTTATTGAGCACATCATAGAAGGAAATGTGGTCAAACTTCTTGGCGTCGGGATTCTGCTTGGGATCGCTGTCGTATACACCGTCAACCATAGTTGCCTTCATGATGATATCGGCTTCAATCTCGGCGGCTCTCAGTGCTGCGGCAGTATCTGTACTGAAGAACGGATTACCGGTACCGCAACCGAAAACAACAACTCTGCCCTTTTCGAGATGACGTATAGCCTTACCTCTGATATAAGGCTCGGCAACCTGACGCATCGAAATAGCTGTCTGAACTCTTACGTCAACGCCCTGAGCCTCGAGAGAATCTGCGACACCGAGCGCGTTAATGGTTGTCGCAAGCATTCCGATATGGTCTGCTCTGGTTCTGTCCATCGAACCGGAGCTTCTGCCTCTCCAGAAGTTACCGCCGCCGACTACAATTGCAATTTCAGCGCCTTCGGCATTGAGGCGTTTAATCGGTTCTACGATTTTCGCAACAGTGTCAAAATCAATACCCATCTTTTTATCTCCGGCAAGAGATTCGCCGGAAAGCTTGAGTAGAATTCTTTTGTATTTAAGTCCCATCTTGTTTCACTCCATTTTGATTATATTCATAAATAATTTTACTCTAACACTCTAATATTATAACGCTATAAAGGAAATATAACCCAGTTTTTTGCTACATTTTTGTAACAGTCGCACAAGTTGCGCTTTAATTATATGTGAATAACTCCAAAAGTTTTAAGACGCGAAAAAGGCTGCCGCAAAATGCGACAGCCTGTGAAATGCAAATTATTTGCCTGTCATGGAAGCAACTTCAGCAGCGAAGTCGTCCTGACGCTTCTCAATTCCCTCGCCTTTCTCAAAGCGGACAAATTCCTTGATAGTAATTGTACCGCCGAGTGACTTGGCAACAGAATCAACATACTGCTTAACAGTCTGCTTGTTGTCCTTAACAAACTCCTGGTCTACAAGGCAGTTCTCCTTGTAGTATTTGTTAATTTTACCCATTACAATCTTATCAGCGATAGCCTCAGGCTTACCGGAATTGATAACCTCAGCCTTCATGATTTCTTTCTCATGCTCAATAACATCGGCGGGAACGTCGTCACGATTGAGATACTGGGTACCGAGAGCCGCAATCTGCATTGCAACGTCCTTACCTGCTGTTACGAACTCAGCCTTATCAGCGAGGTCTGTGTCAAAATTAACGAGAACGCCGATTTTGCCGCCTGCGTGAACATAGGAAACACAAGCGCCCTCATAACGCTGGAAGCGACGAATCTTGATGTTCTCACCGATAACCTGAATCTTCTCTGTAAGAAGAGCGTCAACAGTCATATCTGTTCCGGCAGCTGTGCAAGCCATAAGAGCATCGACATCTGCGGGATTATTTTCGAGAATTGTCTTTGCGACGGTTTCAACGAATGACATAAAGTCAGCGTTCTTCGCAACGAAGTCTGTCTCAGCGTTAACCTCAACAACTACGCCTGTCTTGTTATCATCGGAGGTTGTAGCAAAAGCAACACCCTCGGCTGCAACTCTGGAAGCCTTCTTGGCAACCTTGGCAAGACCCTGCTCACGCAGAATGTCTACAGCCTTATCCATATCACCGTCAGCCTCAACGAGAGCCTTTTTACAGTCCATCATTCCGCAGCCTGTCTTTTCTCTCAAAGCCTTAACGTCCTGAGCTGTAAAGTTCATTTATATCAATCCTTTCGTATTATTAAATGTAATTATTCAGCCTCTGCCTCAGCTTCAGCCTCTTCGTTATCACGAGCAGCAGCGCCCATCTGGCCCTCTCTGCCCTCGATAACAGCGTCAGCCATCGCACCTGCAATAAGCTTAACGGCACGGATAGCGTCATCGTTGCCGGGGATTACATAATCGACCTCGTCGGGATCGCAGTTTGTATCAACGATAGCAACTACAGGGATACCGAGCTTCTTAGCCTCTGCAACGGCAATCTTTTCTTTTCTGGGGTCAACAACAAACATTGCGCCGGGCATCTCGTTCATATCTTTGATGCCGCCCATGAATTTCTCAAGTCTTTCAATCTCAAGGTTGAGCTTTATAACTTCCTTCTTGGGAAGAAGATCGAATGTGCCGTCCTCCTGCATAGCGCGGAGCTGCTTGAGACGAGCGATTCTCTTGCGGATTGTTGTAAAGTTTGTGAGCATACCGCCGAGCCATCTTGCGTTTACAAAATAAGCTCCTGCACGCTCAGCTTCTTCCTTAATAGAATCCTGAGCCTGCTTCTTTGTGCCGACGAAGAGAACGTTCTTGCCGTCCATTGCTAACTCTTTGATGAAGTTATAAGCCTCGTCGAGCTTCTTGACAGTCTTCTGGAGGTCGATAATATAGATACCGTTACGCTCTGTGAAGATATACTCTGCCATCTTGGGGTTCCAGCGTCTTGTCTGATGTCCGAAGTGTACACCGGCTTCAAGAAGCTGTTTCATGGATACTGCTGCCATAATTTATTCCTCCTTAGGTTTTAACCTCCGTTTTGCCTTGAATTTATCGGCTATTTACACGGGCTGTATCCTTCCCGCGGCACCTCGCCGACAGGCAAAACGTGCGAAATGCTCTAATATTATACCATAAATT
This sequence comes from uncultured Clostridia bacterium, assembly GCA_946184925.1. Taxonomy (GTDB): domain Bacteria; phylum Bacillota; class Clostridia; order Oscillospirales; family Acutalibacteraceae; genus Ruminococcoides. The sequence goes on from CAMHHL010000037.1 coordinate 13,254, forward strand.
TCGAAAAAATCAATACTTTTTAAAAGAAAATCCGCCCTGAAATTCAAGGCGGAAATCTTACCACTGGTCAAAGAATCTTACGTTGCCGTAGGATGTAATGAACTGCTGGCTTTCGTGCCAAGCATTTGAGACCATATCTGCAGCATAGAAATAAAGAATTCTGTGCTGTACTGCGCAACCGTCGCTGTCAAAGATAAAGGAAACAGCGGCTTTTACGTCTTCTGATGGAGCAATTGCTGTTGAACCGTCATACTGATAATTAGCAATGATATATTCAACAGAATTTGTTCCGGAGAGAACCATGCTGTCTCTGACAGCCTGAGCAATCAGTGCTGCTCCGTTAAAGCCGAGGGAACCGCCCTCGCCCATAACCAGTCTTTCGAGCAGGTCTCTGTCATAGGCGCTGAGCTCTACATGAGTGGCTGTGTAACCTGTGTCTACATTTGCTGTGGAGACAGGCGCGTCGTTCTTCAAAACTTCTGTTTCGGTTTCGGCCTCAGTCTCGGGCTCGGTTGTTTCTTCTTCGGTGACAGCCTCAGTCTCGGGCTCAGTTGCCTTAACCTTTGCAGCCTTCTTGACTGCTTTTTTCTCAACTTCTTTCTCGGATTTCTCAACCTTTACGGTTTCTTCCTCGATTGCTACTGTAGGAGCTACAACATCCTTGAACGTGTCGCTGCCTCCGATTGAGAAGACTGTCTTCTTGGCGTTTGTTACCGCCTCAACGTTCTGGATGAGTGTGATGCTCGGAATTACAACAGCTGTCAAAACGACAAGTGAAGTAACTATTATAGAACCGAGTTTGGAAATCTTGACCTTTTTCGCCGGTCTTGCGTGTTTGCGAACTGAATTTGCATCGGCGTGTGCCAGATGTCTGCAATTTGAACTTCTCAAAATCTTTTCCTCCTGTCTAGTACGCTCTAAATCACTACGTATCCAAAGTAGAGTTAATTATTTTGTTGGTTCACACATTTCATTTCGTTGCCTATTAAAGCACATATTTCCGGAAAATGCAAATCCGATGCGGGTTAAATCCGGTTACAACCTTTACATTTTGTAATTTTATTTCTTTAAAAGGAATATTCGCTTGTTTAGTATGAACAAAATATATTCCACGTGAATAAAACTTTTTTGTAAGCAGGAGAAAAAGAGCAAATTTAAAATTTGTTGAAAAAGCCAGGTTTTTTCGGGTGTTTTCGGCGTTTTTGCCCATCAAATCCAACGAGGATTGTATCCTCTCCGATAAGCTCAATATTGTCCCACGGAATAATGCAATCGTCCTTTCTGCCGAACAAACCGAAGAACTTCAGCGGACCATATATAATCAGCGCTCGAATTTTCGCGTCGCGAGTGTCGATATCAAGATCATCTACATAGCCTATTCTGCAGCCGTTTCTGCTGTTTATAACCTCTTTGCGCCTAAGCTGTGACAGACAACAATTCATATAGCATGAACCTTTCTTGTGCTTTGTATGTTGACAATTGAATTACTATTTATTATAATTTATATGATAAATATATTAATATATTACTAGGAGTTTGCTATGAGTAAATTTGGAAATTATGTCCTTATGACCGACTCAACCTGCGACCTTAATCAGAAGATAACAGACGATTTCGGCATTGAGGTTATGCCTATGGTGTTCCTGATGAACAACAAGGTTTATCATCATTATCTCGACTGCAGAGAAATGGATCTCAAAGAGTTTTATTCCGAACTGAAAAAAGGTGTTCTCTCCCAGACAACACAAATTAGTTATAATTCTTATCTGGAATTTTTCGAGAAATATCTCAGCGAAGGCAAAGACATTGTCTATGTTTGCTTTACTTCGGGACTGAGCGGCACCTACAATACAAGCTGTATCGCCGCACGCGATATTCTTGAAAAATATCCTGACAGAGACATAACTATTATTGATTCTAAAGCCGCTTCCGTAGGCCAGGGGCTCCTGATGTACTATGTAGGCAAAAGATATAAGGAAACAAAGCCGTCGACCGATGAGCTTATCGCTTATATTGAGAATACAAAGATGGATATTTGTCACTGGTTTGTTGTCGATGATATTGACCAGCTCAAGCGCGGCGGAAGGATTTCTTCCGTAACAGCCACATTTGCAAAGGCTTTGCAGATTAAACCTGTTCTGAGCGTTGACAACGACGGAAAGCTTGTCACCGCAGGTAAAGTCAGAGGCGCGGCAAACGCGATGAATCTTCTTGTCGAAAAACTCGAAACATACGGAGAGGATATTAAGGAACAGACTGTAATCATAGGTCATGCCAATTATCCCGAAGGAGCGCAGGAGCTTAAAAAGAAAATCAAGAAGATGGTCAAGGAAGTAATCATCTGCGACATAGGTCCGGTAATCGGCACACATGTTGGAACCGGTATGCTTGCTCTTCCCTTTATCGGCAAGCGTATTATCGAATAATATAATGTAGTAACGAGGAGCTGTCAGCTGACAGCTCCTTTTTTTCTGCTATTCGAAGAAATCTTCGAGTATATCCTGAGCTTTATCGATTTTGTCGGACGCAAAGTCAACAGCCTTGTCCGCCAAATCATTAACCATTTCTATAACGCCTTTATTCTTTTTGCGTGAAGCTTTTTTATTGTCAAAATTATCCGGTTGTCCGCTGTAATTTGTATAATCCTTACTCATAATCTCACCTCCGCTATGTATCAGCGGAAATATGTCAGCATTATCATAGCCGAAACGGCGAAAAAACTGCCGACAAACAATCCTAAACCTACACTAAGTAACATTTTTCTGTCTCCTGTTTTGACATTGTTTGCACATAAACAGTGCGATAATTATATTGAGGATGATAAGTTTGCAAACTGTTTATGTAGATGTTCTGATATTTCTCAATATGTTTGAGGATTTTTTGCTGTTACTAAGCGTAAAATACATACTCAGACTGAAAGTCAGCCGGATTAGGCTGATAATCGGCAGCGCAGCCGGAGGTTTAATGAGCCTCTCGGCCCTGTTACCGCAGGATAACTTTGCACTTAATCTTGCCGCAAAGATTACACTGTGTGGTTTATTAAGCTTGATAACTTTCGGATATCCCGGGAAAAAGCTATACATAAAAGCCGCTTCGACGCTCGTTATAATTACTTTTTTGTTCAACGGTGCGTTAATTTGCTTTTATCTCGCTTTCAGACCATCGGGCATGGAAATAATAAACGATACAGTATATTTCGATATATCCCCTGTTCTGCTTATTATTCTAACCCTGATAATATATTTTATTCTTTTTCTTTACAGAAAGCTCTTTAAAAATCACTCGGGAAGCTCTCTGGTTCATG
>CAMHHL010000038.1 GCA_946184925.1 uncultured Clostridia bacterium
TGCTGCTTATGCCGTGATCGTAACTCTCAACGCAAACACAATTAAAACCATATTACGAATTATTCCTGTTTTTAAATCTGATATTAATGCATAGATACATAGAGCAAAAAGCACAACTGCTAAAGCAATATCAAAAATCATGATTTTTCATACTCCCGTATGTTAATTCAATAAGATAGTTTTCGAATTCAGCCGCAGTTTCTTCTTCTGTATATTTACAATTATTAATTGTCACAATAAATGATCTAGATCCATCTGAGACTTTAAAATCTGCCAGATGTAAAAAAACAGATATAGCATTATTAATATCTTTTTCTGAATACAGTTCTTTACTTAGATTAAGTTCTCTCATTTTCTTCAAACCAATCCGTAAGAATACTATTAATATCAAAATCGTTTTCATCAGGCTTTTCAGTTTCTTTGTTTTCAATAATAGTTGATGAAAATGCACGAGCCAAAATTAACTCTCTGACGTTCTTAGTTCTTGCTGCAATATTTAATCTCACCATCTCAGCTAATAAGGTGTTTTTGAATTCTTCTTCAGTGATTGAACAGCTGTCATCCTTAAGGTGAAGGTCAACGATATAATTATTCTTATCTACATCCAAGTGGACATAGGATATATCAGTGAATCTGTAAGCCGCCTTAATCAACGCTTCTTTATCATAAATATTTTTGTTAAACTTGTAATTCATTATCTTTTCCTTTTAATTGTGTTATATCATATTTAACCATAAACATAATAACATATTATACTATATTTTTTATGGCAATTATACGGATGTTGAACGACACTTTTTCTTATAATAGCAAGAATTCGACAAATTTACAAGACATTATTTTATCAAGAAAAATACAAAAAACAGGCAAAACTGTCTGCCGGGTTATACGATGTCAGCAAAGCAGGGTACGACTGCAAGCTTTTTGCTCGACGCAGGGCGAAATTATGCACGTTATACTAATTCCTGATAGAAAGTAGACTTATATTTTGCGAAGATATTTTTCGCAAGACAAGGCGGAGGACGCCGCAAGGCTGGCGCCTTGCAAGGACGACAACGCAGTATTGCGGAAAATAGTCCGCAAAGATTGTCTACTTTTTATTAGGTATTAGTATTAGCTTTTTTGTTAATCGCTTCGACCGTCAATCGAACAACAATGAAAAAACTCGGCTAAACGCGTCGCGTTCGCCGAGGTTTTTCAACTTTGTGTGGTTGTTTGTTTTTTTGTTGATAAATTTTCAATTTATCAATTTGTCGTTGAAGTTGCGTAACGTCTTTTTCAAACGTATCAGAACCAAGAGCCCGGAGCTTGGTTAAAACTGTCGAAAGAACCGTAGGCATTTTCCAACTCTCTCTTCAGCACCGTTGGCTGAGGATCGGGAGTTATGCCTTACGTAGTAATTACATCCTCCGCGTCAAACTCAGCGATAATCAGGTTCTCGCGCTGATATGTCGGCTTCGTATTTATCTTTTCCGACATCACGGATTCTCCTCCGTTTCAGGTTTGTTACTCGGCAGCGCCATGGAGCTTACCTGATTGTAGCTGCACATACAGCCGCCGTAGTAGGTGTTTGCCCTGTAGGTGTTGTAGAATACTCTCAGCTTACCGTTTGCGTCGTAGTAGCGGATATACGATCTGGCGTCGATTTTATCCGCTTTCTTATTAGCCGATTTAGCGTCATCATATGTTACAACCAGCGTATACAGCCTATAATCGGTGAAGTTGCGGTGGTCTTTAGCGATTTTTCCTGTGCCCTTTGTGCAGTTAACATTGGTGATGTAACGGTAGTCGGTATCGGCAGCACTGTTTTTCTGCGTGGTATTTTTTCCGTTGACATTTTCGCCATAGTACTGCAGGGTGTATGCCGTGGTATCTGCTACCTTATAGTGATCGATAAACTTATTGATATTGGCTTCTGTACCAACCGCATAGCCGTATTCTACATTGACTTTGCCTTCGGGTGTGCTGACCTGTGTTGTGGACAGCGCGTCGATCTCGCTCAAAAGGTTTTCACTCAGCGAAGTGATAAAGCGCAAGCCTCCCGGAGTAACTATTTCATAGTTATCATCCTTCATCTGCGGTTCACGAATCTGTACGCCTGCCAGACCGAAGCCGCGGTAGCCGCTGATGATATTTGTATCCTCGTCAGACTTCGCGACAGTTCCTACCTTGATCCACTTTGCGTAAAGATGATAGTCTGTATCGCGCTCTGTGTAGGCGTCATTTTCAAAGCTTGACGCTGTTCCGGCAGCGGTGTCGGGCGTATCACATTCGGAATAATCATTGTTATGATACCAACCGGCGAAGACGTACTCGTCGCCTGCCCATTCGGGAATGTCATAGAAATGGGTGATGGTTTTATCCGCGTTCAAGTCCTTCGGCTCATAGATGCGGAATACCTTTTGAATTTCGTCAGCCGTGCCGCCGGGCTTGTTCTCATGGAAGATGACCTTATAACGCGGCTCGTCTACCATCTCGACATAGGTGACGTACTCGTCGCCGATTTTCGTCAAGCCCTCGCTGTCGATTGTAAAGGTAATCGGCTCGGCTGCTTTATAGTCAGCCGGCGGAGTAACCTCTTCGAGCCTGTAGGTACCGGCAACAATGCCGTCCTTAAATACAACAGCGGAGTTTGTCGATACAAAATCGTTTCCTATCTTAGTGGTGGTACTGTCGTTGTTCACTCTGAAAAGGCTGAGCGTTGCTCCGGCGAGCGGCTCATGGTTAGAATCAACCTTGAGTATTCTCACCTGCATATTCTCGACATCATGATAGGTCGTTTCGCTTGAGATCGGGTTTTCCAGCGTCGCACCGTTCACCGTGGTGATCTGCGCTTTATTAACGAATGTTCCTCTGTCCACATTTACTGTAGCGGGAATGGAGAGTGTAATGGTCTCATTCGGGCTGAGGTTGTGGATCGTCGCGGTGAACTCGTTGTTGCTGAGAGTATAGTCCACACGCGGTGAGGAATCTATATTTACTGCGGCATTATCCCCGATTTTAACCTGAATCGCGTTATTGACGGTGAGACCCGCGGGAAGAGTATCCGTGACCACGATATTATTCAGCGTCATATTCGGGTCGGGATTTGTCACGGTCAGGTCATAGGTAAGAACGCTCTGATACACAACGCCCATCGGTTCTTTCTGTGTTCCGCTTTCGGGAAGCGAGGTCTTTGTAAATCTCGGGAGCTGCTTGTGCAGGACTACCGTCGCGACTGCGTCCTTTGCATATTTTTCGGAGTTGTCGGAGGTAGAGAACGCCTTATAGCTTGCGCTGTTTACCGCCATAATATCGTTTGAGGCAGTGCCGTCGAGCTTAATCGTGTCCGAGGGCGACAGCATGTCAATATAGATATTAAAGCTAAGTTCTCCGTTAAATATAAATTCCTTTCCTTTGACAGAATGTGAGCAATCAACAGCTACGGCGGTGATGTCTTCATCATTAGGCTTAATCGTCGTCCAAACAAGAGCGTTTTTGATGTCAAGGTCTTCGTCGGTAAAATCGTCCCTGTTTTTAGTGGAGTAGTAAACAACAGGCGCGCAATAATCCTCCTGATCATTACCCTGGTTAACGATTGAGGAAACGGTAGAAACATCAATTCCCTTGAAGGTTCCGCGCCATTCGGATTCGGTCAGCTCCGTACCGTTTTCAAGGACATCATAAAGAACGAGATTCTTAATCTGAGTGTCTGACTGAGCGTAGCTGATCCGATAAGTATATGGGCTGTTGATACCGGTGGTTTCGTTGCTGAGATACTTATCGTTTGTCTTTACGGTATTCTTGAACGTAATCGTATAGGTTTCGTTTCTCTTGGCGTTCGTCAGTCTGTAAGCATAGGCGACTCTTGCCTTGTTCTCCTCCTCGATCGTGCTGAAATATCTGCGGTATTCGGGGGCGATCGTCATAATATCGCCAAAGGTAGCGGCAGGATTTGCCTGCGACGAGGTGGTGTTGACAAAAGCGACGGAGTTTCCGGAGTGTTCACCGCGTATGAAGATATTTTCATAGGATGTGACCAGCATATAATAAACGTCAACGCCGTTGACAACTTCACCGTTTATCCTATAATCGTCGGGGATGTTGACCTTAACGGTCATCATGATCTGACCGGAGCCGTTATAGTTATTCTCAAACTTAACGTCATAGTAGGCGGCGGGAAGTTTGTCGGCTGTATTATATATCCGGTTATAATCGTCCGCAGAGGCGCCGGAGTTATCCGAATCATCCGTTTTGATCAGGCGGGGAACGACAAAGATGCTGTCCTTTTCCACCGAATAACCTACGGGCAGCAGATCATAGAAAATACCGGAGCGCAGTCGGCGGGTTCTTCCCGAATCATTGTAGTTCCAGCCGCTGATTACCGCCGCCATTCTCTCGGTGCTGTTTGAAGGAACAAGCTCCACCTTGGACTGCGACGCGCACTTCTTGGAGGCATATAGGTTCGTTTCGCTGACGCTCAGCTCATAGCCCTCCGGCCAAGCGCTTTCGCCCGCGGTATGCGACAGGATAACATCATCCTCGCTGCCTGACTGCGAAATGGTCATCTTAGCTTCATTCTTAATAAATGTTCTCAGGCTGTCCGCCACATGATCCGCAACAATGTCCTGTACCTTTGAAGACGGTTTCAAATACATAGTCGGCTCTACCGTGATATTGGTTGTATAGAAAGAGCTCTTGTGAACAACCTTAAACGCTACCGTATCCTCGGGCAAATCTATCACATCATAAACGGCAAGCGGTCTGTAGCTTGTGTGCAGATAGTAACCAATCTCGCCCTTTCTGTGAACATAAACCGCGACGTCATCATAGGAATCACGGTCGGTGTTCTCATACGGCTCCATCCAGTTTGTGTTTATCTTGGTGGTGTCGAATTCGCTGACCGTTATTTTCAGCGATGAGAAGTAGTAATCGTTCTCGGTCAGCGCGACCCCGTTGTCATTCCAATTGTAATCCTGAGTCGGCTTTCCGTCGGATATGAAAATCGAATTATTATATCCGTCCTCGATCGTATATGTGCGTTCGGCGGCGGTATAACCCTTTTCATTATTCGCCTCGGAAACTCTGTCGGTCGCTTCATTTTCCGTGTAGAGAATGGCATAAGGCAGTTTTACATTCTTCTCGTCGTCGATAATATCCTCTTGACCGCCGTTGATGACGTGAGCGTCTTGAGCAGTATAATCCGGAATCTGCTTGGTAAAATAGCGGGGACCGCCCGGATGGACATTTTGAATATAAACTCTTGCGGTAGCGTTTACTCTGTGGTAGGTTTCATAGCCCGAATTCCATCTCTCGGTTACGACTGCTTCGTTGTTGATTTCTTTCCAGTCGCCTTCAACATCCGAAAGCACAGATTTCGGATGCTTCGTCACAATGTATTGGTAGTAATTTCGGGAGCTTCTGTCTACGGCTGTCCAATCACCGGGCTCCATAACCACCGTTCCGTCGTGAACCGTCTGTTCAGTCCAGATAAATTGATACGGCTGGTTTGTCTGCGCCGATCTCTCGGTCAATCTCCATGTGATATAGAAATAATCGTCCGCGTCCGCGGGCTTTGAGCCCCAGCTATCGTTCCAGCTGAACGAAACGCTCGGAGAATCCTTTGACTGAGTCGTTTCAACCTTAGTATGAACCTCGAGAGAGAGGTCTTTAGACAGCTTTTCGGTATCGCCTACCGTCAGCGTCGGATGAATGGTATTCGTATAACACGGATAGCCGTTGACATAGTTTCCGTCCTTGTCGATCGCACCGCCGTTAATATTCCACGGCGAGGCGGAGTATTGAATTGTAATAACCGAGTGATAATCCTTATTATCCTCAAGGTCACGATTATTTATCAACAGGTAATATTCTCCGCAATCCTGATAACTGAACGCCATATCGCCGGAGGCGGTACCGCTTTCGGAATACTGCTCCATCGTTTCCGTGATATCGTTTTTACCGGTATTATTGCCGTTCCAATCCTTAAATACATATTTAGGAACCGTAAACTTTATTGTTCCCTTTTTAATAACGCTGTTTGACGCGGCTTTTTTGTCAAAGGTCAGTCGAAGCTCGGCAACGATATCCGCGGTCGTGTTCGGATGGAAGCAAAGATTGTCGTCAACGTTGGAAACAACCGAAGCGGTCGAGTTACCCCAATGGATTGAATAACTGATGTTATTATTTTCTTCCGTCACGACATTCTTGACCCACTTGGCATAGTATTCGCCGTTTGCGTTAACCGGCGTGTCGGCGGTGAGCTTTTCACCCGTGAAATCCGCGTTCGGATACCAGCCTTCAAGTGTGTATTCATTTTTCAGCAGATTTCCGCTTGTATCATAATAAAGCGCGCCGGGGAGCTCGTTAAGCGTTCCTCCGTGAACCACCTTGACTGTTTTTACGGTTTTATCGGATGAATCGTCGGGCGCGAACATTTCGGCGTTTTCGCCCGAATGGAAAACCAGCGAGTAGTTCCGTTCAACCCAGCGAGCCGTGAGCTCTACGTTCTCTGTAAAGGTATCGCTTACTGTATATTTTTTGCCGTTTGTGTCCACCCAGCCGTCAAAGTTATAATCGGTTTTCGACGGCGTGGGGAGCTCGTTGATCGAGTCACCGTAATAAACGTTGATGATTCTTTTATCGGGTTCTCCCGCGGGGCTTTCATAGTTGCCCGTTATCGTACCGCCGTCAGGATCAAGTGTAACCTGCAGCTTTGCTTTTTCCTCCCATTTTGCGATCAGGGTATTGCCCTGAGAAAGATCAAGCTTTCTGCCTGCTGCAATCGGAGACGTTTCATCCTTGTAGAACCAGCCGAGGAAGGTGTAGCCCTCTCTTTTAGCCTCGGGTATGACGCTAATCGTATAATTCGGATCGTCTTGGACGCTGTACTCCGGCATATTGATGATGGTGCCGCCCTTTGCGTTGAATACGGGCTTATAGCCCCAGTGAGCAAAGTATGCAGTGTCTTTTTTCATAATCTCGGACGAGGTTACTTCGGTTCCCCCGGAGGCGGAAGTAAACCATCCGGCAAAGGTGCTGTTCTCCTTTGTGGGTGTGGGAGTTGTTCCCAGAGCGGTTCCGTAACGGACTGCCTTTGTCGACGTTGACGCGGTTCCGGTAAAGCTGCCGCCGTTTGCGTCAAAGGTAATGATGGGATTCTTCTCCCAGCGCGCGGTCAGCGTCTGGGTTTTCCACACCGGGGTGTCTTCTGTAACAAGGGTATTGTCCTCATCATACCAGCCGCAGAAGGTATATCCGTCCTTCGAGGTCTCACTGAGTTTTCCGTAGGTGGTGGTTCCTTCTGTATTCAGGGTATAATGCTTTTCCGGAACAGGCGTCGCGTTCTCGCCTGAATCAAAGCTGATCGTAACGTCCGGCTTATGCCACTGGGCATACAGGGTAATTGTCTCGCCCGGTCTATCGGTCAGTCGGCTGACCTCATCAACAGCGTCATAGGAATCGCCGCTGCCGTTTGAGCGGGTGTTCCAGTGGGTGAGGATGTAGCCCTCCTTCTCAAACGTCCGGTTGCTGAGCTGATGATACTCGTCGTAAGCAAGCTTATACGGACCAAACTCTGTTACGCTTTCGCCGCCGACTTCCGCAGTACCGCTGTTGCCTTTGAGCACCAGGTTATAGGTGATAGGAATCCAATAAGCGTAAAACGTATCAATCGGAACGTTCTCGCTATCCTTGGGCGCTAATTGCCCGTTTACAAGCTGTTCGCTCGTGTTGTCGTTCTTTTTCGCGTACCAGCCGCCGAAGGTATAGCCCTTTCGTGTAGGAGCTTCGACCCCGGACAAATCAACAGGCTTGCCTGCTTCCTTTGCCACGCCCTGAGAGGTCGGCGTGCCGCGGTTACCGTAGAGGACGATATCGGAGCTTACCTCCCATGTACCGGCGTAGGAGGACATATAACTGCCGATCAGCTCGGACTGCGTCTTATAGTCATAGGTGTCTATATTCACCCAGTTCTCAAACTCCAGCGAGCCGAGCCCCGCCATAAATTTATCGCCGAGAACGATTTTCTTTAGCGAGGAGGTGCCGGTGAAAAAGTTGTCTTTATACAGAGGATCAAATTTGTTGTTTGTGGATTTTGAAACAAAGTCCATTCCGCTGAGGTCAAGGGATTTGAGCGCCGCGCAGCCCTCAAATATTCCTCCTACAATACCGGTGTTTGACTCATTTAAATACTTTGTTGAACCGGTCGTTTTTCCGTAGCCGTTAAAGCCGTTCGCGTTGATTGTTTCAAGCGCCGTACACTTGTAGAACATCATATACGCCTGATGGACCTTGGTAAAATTGAAGCCGTGCATATCAATGCTCTTCAGCTTGGGGCAGCCGGCGAACATACGGTAGCACTGCTGAAGCTCCGGTGTATCATAGCTTCCCGAGGGGAAGATGACGGTTTTCAGCGCCATGGTTTCAGAATCTTGATTATATTTAGTGTAATTATAAGAGTTGCACCAGCAAAAATCCTGAATAAGCTTCACCTTTGAAAAATCAAAATTATGAAGGTCCAACATCGTGAGCGTCCTGCACTGGCGGAACATGCCCTGCATGTTGAACATCTTTGTCGTTCTCCAGTTGCTCACATCAAGCTCGGTAACATTTTGACATCCGAAGAACAATCCCGCGGCGCCGCCGACATTGCTGACATCCCAGCGGCTGACGTCAAGAGAGGTAAGATTTTTGCAGCCGGCGAACATATCCCAAAGGCTTTGGCATTCACTCGTATCAAAATATCCGACGTCAAGAGATTTCACTTTTTGACAGTTCCTGAACATCTCGGTCATACATGTATCCTTGGATGTGTCGAGCTTGGACAGGTTGTTGAACGCAGTTACATTCTTCATATCGCTGAACCAAAATGCGGTACTCTGAGGCTGAATCTCGTCCAAAAATGTAACGGTGGTTATCGTTCCACCATTCACATCATACCAAGGAATATCCTCACGTCGGGTAGTTTGAGGCTGCCCGTTGTTGGAGTTAACCGCGCTGCTTAACGGTACAATGTTGGAGAGATTGTCCCAATCGCCGCTGTCCTCCTTGATATTGCCGTCTAAATCCTTATCAAACGAATCATAGGTGACCGTTCTCGTTGAATCCAGCGCACGGGAGCTGTTCATAAAAACAAGCTCCTTGCCATCATAGATGACAGCGCGGATATCCCCACCCGTCGCGGGAGCATCCGCAAACGCCGTAATATCAAACGGCACAAGCAAGCTGACCATTACCGATAAAATCAGCAACAGCGAGATAAATCCCTTTGCCCATTTTCTGATTCCCTTTGTTTTCATCTTATCACCCTTTAAGAAATAATGAACATAAATATACATTATAATTATACAATAAAGGACGATTAGGTTTCAAGCCATAATTCACTTTTTGCACCGCTTTGAAGCATAGAAATGCACAATACAATTTTGTGAAGTATTTACAAAAAGTTTATTTGCCGCTAACGTTATTGCAGATTTTGATTATAGTATTTTTCTTAAAGCATTTGACAAAAGCCGATAATTTTCTCTGCTTTATAACGGTATAATATCAATTTTTCAAAAGAGTATGGGAATACCGTCTACGACGTTATCGCGGAAAAGAGTAGGCAAAAATTTCAAGGTGAGCGAACAGGCGTTCATCGAATGGAGTAAAACAAGACGAGTTTAATAATAACGGTTTAAATCAAGAAATCCTATTGACTCTGAATCAAATCTGAGCTATCATAATTACAGTCAGATTACGATTCAGTGTCTTTAGGCGGAAAGGACAGGGCTCCAACGGAGCTCTTTTGTTTTGGTGCCGATTAGCTGCCGGACTTGAAAGGCGGACTTGCCTAGTTTCCTTTTTTTGCACCGATTCGCCTTATTTTGTGAAAATCCGCAGTCAATATGCACAAAAATCGCAGGATTATAATCAAGAAATCCGTCAAAACGTAAAATTAAAAATTTTTTGAAAAATTTTGAAACTTTTTTCAGAAAAATCCACACTACTATAGTGAGGAGCGATGAATATGGTCGACAATAACATCACATCTCTTTTCAACAGTATATACGATTCCACTAACCGGAAAGTGCTCTCTTTCATCGCCGCGAAGTGCTCGAACATCGAGGATATGAACGACATTTTGCAGGAGACGTATATGGAGCTATACAAAACGCTTTCCGAGAAGGGACCGGATTACATTGAAAACGGAGAAGCCTTTGTGATTAATATCGCTAAGGCGAAAATCTATCAGCATTACAATATTTTCCAGCGCGCAAGGGCAAATCTCTCGTTGTCGGAGGCTGACGATTCCGATGAGAAGGATATTCTCGAGAACGCCGACGAGATGGACCTCGAGGACAGCGTCTGTACGGACGCGCTCGTGGAGGAGATTGAGGCGTACATAGCGAAGAAAAACCAGACAATACGCAAGATTTTCTTCCTGAGATTCTCGCTGGATATGCAAATCTCAGAGATTGCTCAGCTAATGTCTCTAAGTCAAAACCAGGTCAAGAATAAGCTCTACAGAACCATCAACGAGATACGCGCATTTTATCAGGAGAAGGGTGGATTGCAGTGAAGGAAAACAATTTACTAAAAAAAGTTGCCGACAAACAGATGCCCGATTTGGAAGCTATCAGGGAAAACTGCATAAATCAGACCGAAAAGCCTAAGCCAAAGGTCTATCAGTTCAAGCCGACAAAGCTTCTGGCGGTGGCGGCTGTAGCGGTGGCGGCAGTCACAAGCGTGGTTGCCTTTGCTGCTTCAAACGCCGGTTGGTTCGAGCCCAAGGCAACCGAACCCACGATTGTTGAAACAGAGGCGCAAATCCCCACCGTGCCCGCAACGGAAAAGAATAACAAAAAAGGTAAAGCTGACAAGGCGGATAACGCTCAGACAAGCTCCTCGTCCGGAGCCGATTCTGCCTACAATCAGTCCGATAAAAAAATCCTCACAACAACAGGCGCCGAGAGGTGTATCGCGCGTATGGAAAACGCGGGCTACGAGCCCACCTGGCTCAAGGATTTGGGCAAGGTTGAGGGCTATCACCTCTGCTATGCAGGTACCGACGAAGCCTCGAGCTACGACTGCCGATACATAATCGGCGGATACACATTCGATTCAAGTGTTCAGTATCATCCCTATGGTCTCGGGCTTTATGTCGTCGGACACGAGCAGACCTACACCCTCGAGCAAGCCTACTCCGACGGTATCGTTAATCTCAGTGTGTTTGTTGACCTCATCTACAGCTACGACGAAGAGGATCTCAACTTTACAGTGAGCGAAAACGACGAAACCTCCGAGAATTTTCTGAGTTATTTCGGAAACCCCGACGCGGTGACACTCGCCGACCTCGGAAGCGCGGATGACTACGAGCTATTTTACAGAATTCCGTCCGCTCCCTCCGGGATTACAGATTCGGACATAGTCTTGGGCGATTACACCATCTCGGTTGAGAATGCTCAGGAGATTTATTCCCCGGGGCTGTATGTTGAGTGCAACGACACCATCAGCACGCTCAGCGAAGCCGTTGAAAACGGAATTGTGAAGGATATGGACGACATTGCGGAGCTTATTCTTGGCTCACCAAACGACAATATCAGCTTCTGCTTCAGCCTGAACAAAACTCAGGCTGCGGCGGAAGCAACCGTTCCCCCCAGTGAAACGGAACAGGAAGCTGTCGCCTAGAGCGGCAGTTTCCCTTTTTTTCGGCACCTTTCGCGGCAAAAACTACAATTATGTAATTATGCTTGAAAAACACCGCGCTCTTGTATTAAAATCGTATTATGTATAATTGTATGCTCGCACGGTTCAGCCCGGGCGTCATGCAAATCTGACTGAGAGGTGAAGCCGGATTTCCGGCGAAATTATGCCTGATATTAACGAAATGTTCGAACAGTTCCCGGACTACGACGTTCTCGCCGAACAGGGCGCTCCCGCGCCGGAGACCGCCGAAGAACCCGCGGCTCCCGTAAAAAAGAGCAGAAAGCGCAAAAAAGCCCTCGAGGAGCAGGCGGCGAGGAACTACGAGGACGGCTACGGCGTTTTTGTTGAGACAAAAACAAAAAACCGGAATTTTATCACTGTTTTCTTTTTCCCGATTGTGCTTTTGTGGCTCGAGTTTACACTGCGTTTCAGCTGCGGAGAGCCGCTGAGCTTTGCGTCGGTGCTTTATACTCTGTTTTTCACTATGGTCAACGCCCTCGTGCTGACCTTCATCTGTACGCTCGGAGGCGCGGTTTTCAACAAAATTCTATGCAATATTTTCCTTGCGGCGCTGACGGCGCTGTATATAGTCCAGATTGCGGTCTACGGCGCGACAGACGGCTTTTGGACATTCACAAGCCCCGGTTTTCCGCCGATGGATATGTTCTGGAACGGCGTCGCGGACAAGCTCCTTTTCGTGATTATCGCGGCAATTCCGCTTGCGTTCAGCCTGACAGTCGGGCTGATTATCGTTCCCTTCAAGCGAATCCGCGCCCTCGCAAAGATTTCGCTCGTGCTCGCGGCAGTGTTGTTCTTCCTTGTAGCGTCGGTCGCAGTTACGCTCAACAAGGATTCAAAGTCGCCGATAAGCAGCTACAGGGTATATAACAGCTCAAATCAGCTCATAGACAAGCAGGAGCGATTCGGACTTCTCACGATGCACAGGCTTGACCTCACCAACGTCATTTTGAGTGGGTTTGGCGGAGAAAAATCTTCCACGGAGTAAGGTATATGAGAAATTTTATGTATAAAATGTCAATGTTTATGCAGGGCAGATACGGTGCCGACGAGCTCAATTTTGCCCTCATAGTAATATCGGTGATTCTGGCGCTTGTTTCTCGGTTTTGGATGCCGTGGTATGTGAAGCTGGTTCTCTCGATTATATCCTTCGCATTGCTTGCGTTCGCGATATTCCGCACGGTTTCCACCAATATTCCGCAGCGGACAAAGGAGAACAATTTCTTCAAGCCGGCAATCAAGGCTGTCACCGGTTTTTTCAAACTTAATTACAAGAGGTTGCGTGACGGCAAAACCCACCGCTACTACAAGTGCCCCAACTGCAAGGCGCAGCTCAGGGTGCCCAACGTCAAGGGAGAGCACACAATCCGCTGCCCCAAATGCAAATATCAGTTCAATAAAAAGATAAGATAAGGAAAGGAAAAATTATGGATACATTATGGCTTGTAATTCCCTGCTACAACGAGCAGGAGGTTCTCCCGGAGACCGCGAAGCGCCTCTACGGAATTATGACAGGAATGATTAAAAGCGGCAAGATTTCCCGCGACAGTAAAATCGCCTTCGTCAACGACGGCAGCAAGGACAAAACATGGAGACTGATTGAGACTTATCACAGCAAGTCCGATATGTTCGTCGGTGTGAATCTCTCGCGCAACAAAGGTCATCAGAACGCTCTCCTCGCAGGGCTCAGCGTGGCAAAGCAGTACTCCGACATGGCGATTACTCTTGACGCCGACCTTCAGGACGACGTAACCAAGATTCCGGAGTTCGTCGACAAATACTACGAGGGCAACGACATTGTCTACGGCGTGCGCAACAACCGTGACACCGACACAGGCTTCAAGCGCAACACGGCGCAGGGCTTCTACAAATTTATGAAAATGCTCGGCGTTGACATTGTAGACAACCACGCCGACTATCGCCTGATGAGCAAGAGGGCGATTGAGGCGCTGATGTCATTCAAGGAAGTCAACGTGTTCCTGCGCGGAATCATTCCGCAGATTGGCTACAACACCGCAATTGTCGAGTACAAGCGCTCCGAAAGGCTTGCAGGCGAATCAAAATATCCGCTCAAGAAGATGCTTGCGTTCGCGTTCGACGGTATCAGCTCTTTTTCCGTCAAGCCGCTCAGAGTTTCGCTTTGGCTCGGAATCATCGCCTTTATCGTTGCAATCGTAATCGGTATCTATAGTGTTATTCAGTTGATTTGCGGCAACACCGTCAGCGGTTGGACAAGCCTGAGTATCTCGCTTTGGGGACTCGGCGGAATGCAGCTGCTCATGCTCGGAATTGTCGGTGAGTACATAGGCAAAATCTACCTCGAAACCAAGCAGCGCCCCAAGTTCATCATCAAGGATGTGCTGTACAAGGACTGAATTAGTCTGAAAATATAAACATAGTTTTAAATCCGCAGGCATTAAGTCTGCGGATTTTTGCAAATTTCCGATTTAGTATAAACGAGTAAAAACGCGAAAACAGCCGATTTTGCGAGATTGCAAAATCTAAATTAAAAAATATCCGAAAAAGTGTTGACAGCCGCGCTCCAAAGCGTTATAATGGTCGAGCACTGAAAAAACAAGGAGGATAACGCTATGTCAACTTATATGGCTAAAAAAGGCGAAATCGACCGCAAGTGGTATGTAATTGACGCTGCCGGCAAGCCCCTCGGACGTGTTGCAGCTCAGGCTGCCGTGCTCCTCAGAGGTAAGCACAAGCCCACATTCACACCTCACGTAGATTGCGGCGACCACGTAATCATCATCAACTGCAAGGATGCAGTTCTCACAGGCAACAAGCTCACTCAGAAGAAGTGGCAGCGCCACACCGGCTACATCGGCCACCTCAAGGAAACAAGATACGACGTCCTTATGGCAACACGCCCGACAAAGGCTATGGAGCTTGCCGTTAAGGGTATGATTCCTTCAAATACTATCGGCAGAAACGCACTGCTCAGACTCCGTCTGTTCGAGGGTGCGGAACACAACCATCAGGCTCAGAAGCCCGAGGCTGTAGAAGCGTAAGAAGGAGGATAAACCATGTACGATAAGACACCTTATTTTTACGGCACAGGAAGAAGAAAGTCTTCCGTAGCCCGTGTTAGACTTTATCAGGGTACCGGTAAGGTAACAATCAACGACAGAGATATCGACGATTACTTCGGTCTTGAGACACTCAAGCTCATCGTTCGTCAGCCCCTCGAGCTCACCGAGACAGGCGAGAAGTTCGACGTTGTTTGCCGTGTAAGCGGCGGCGGCGTAACAGGTCAGGCAGGTGCGATCCGTCACGGCATCTCCCGTGCGCTGCTCCAGTATGACAGCGAGGCTCTCCGTCCCGCCCTCAAGAAGGCCGGCTTCCTCACTCGTGACCCGAGAATGAAGGAAAGAAAGAAATACGGTCTCAAAGCCGCTCGCCGTGCACCGCAGTTTTCAAAAAGATAACAATTACATTTGTTTTATTCCAAGGCTTCCGTTTATCGGGAGCCTTGTTTTTTCAGACCCTGCGGTGTCCTCGGAGCATAGCTCCTGCGGTCGGAACTAAAAACAGTCCACCGGACTGTTTTCTTAACGTTCCGACAGTTCTCAAAGAGATAACAATTACATTTGTTATATTCCAAGGCTTCCGTTTATCGGGAGCCTTGTTTCTTTATGTTGATATTTTCGGTAGTGTGTGTTAGGTATTATTGTTAGGAAGTGACAATATGCTGATGAACGGTAATGAGTATATTAGTGTAATTCAATCTATAAAATCCGAAATTAAATCAGCACAACACAAAGCGGCGCTGAGTGTAAATCGTGAATTAATAATGCTCTACTATAATATCGGTATAATTATTAACGAGCACAAGGCTTGGGGTAATTAATTTATCGACAATCTTGCCGCAGATATCAAGCTGGAATTCCCGAACGTTAAGGGCTATTCGGTGCGAAACCTCAAATATATGGCAAAGTTTGCCGAGACATAAGTCGTAAAGAGCATTGAGATGATAGAGGTTAAAAGTTGAGTTTTGGTTTATGCTTAATGAATCAATAACAATTGTTTATATCTTATTGCATTTATCATTTTGTTATGGTAAAATGAACTTGCGACATAATTAAAGTAGAATATTAATATTTTTGGGAAAAAGCCTATTTCTCAAGTTTTAATTGCGATTAATATTATTACTAAAAATATTTTGAATATGCAAAATTATGTTAAGAAGTAATTTTATAAGGAGTTTGTTATGAAAACAAAACGTTTTTTTTGTGTAATAATGTTGTGTGCTTTATCACTGGCAGGCTGTAGCTTAGGAGGTCAGAGTAAAGCGGATGACATAGTTAGTTTTGATTTATCAAAATATGATAATCATGGAAATGTTTCTTGTGGTAAGAACTACAGAAGGAGATTGGGATGAAGAAGGAGAAGGTCAGTTTGCTTATTTTGATACGAAAGGTAATCAGATAACTTCATGGTTTAATGAAAGAGAATATAATGTAGATTATTTGGATGATGAACTTGAGATACCTGATTATATAAATAACTTTTTGATACTTAATTCTCTTGACGATGCGAATAATGATAATGACGATGAGCCGGAATATAATTGTATAGAAATATATAATATAGACGGGAAATTTTTAGGCAAAAGGAGCTTGTATAATTCAGATAGTCTTAATGATAGTGTAATTTATTC
>CAMHHL010000039.1 GCA_946184925.1 uncultured Clostridia bacterium
CCTATCTACTCGACCATAACTTACAACTTCCTGCTTACAACTTACAACTTTACAGCCGTTTGATAGGACAGCAACACACAGCTCAAACCAAACCTTTGATAGGAGCACTCAAGTAACAGGGTAGAGAAAAAAATATAGCTTTTTCATAAATGTTATGATATAATAGATTTTTAAAGGAGGTAACAGTTATGACAGTAGAAAAAACTTCTATTATCGGCGATGTGCTTGACGCTCATCCGGAGACAGCCGCACTGTTCATGTCAATCGGCATGCATTGTCTCGGATGTCCCGCATCACGCGGCGAGAGCGTTGAGGACGCATGCATGGTTCACGGCGTTAATCCTGACGAGCTTATTGCTGAGATTAACAAAATCATAAACAAGTAATGTTCAGTCTTGATGAACGTCTGCTTATGTGCGCGGGTCTTGTGCGTAACGGCGCAAGGCTCGCCGACATCGGCACCGACCACGCCTATCTCCCGGTGAAGCTGCTCTGCGACGGCAGAATAAGCTATGCCATAGCCTCAGACATCAATCCTTCTCCGCTTGAAAGCGGAAGGGCGACGGCGGAAAAATACGCCGCGGAAAACATTGAATTCCGGCTAGGCTCCGGGCTTGAGACTATAGACGCAGAGGACGGAATCACCGACGTTGTAATCGCCGGAATGGGCGGCGAGCTCATAAGCGAAATTGTGCTGAAAAGCGCACTGACAAAAAACAAAAACCTGAATCTCATTCTTCAGCCGATGACGAAATCGGAGGTGCTGATACGCAAGCTGTGCGAAAACGGCTACGAAATCGCGTCTCAGCAATGCGCCGTTTCCCACGGGAAATGCTACACCGCGATGTCCGTCCGCTACACGGGCGAAAAACTCGAATGCGGAGATGTTTTCCATTACGTCGGCAGGCTCGATTTGCATGAGCCGGAGAGCGTGAGATTCGTTAATAATCATATCAAAAATCTGGAAAACCGCAGCAGAGGCGACGAAAGTGTTCTGCCGCTGCTCGGGAAGCTTAAAAAGCTGGTGGAGCAATGACATACATAAGAGATATCATTGAATATATCGAGGGCTTCGCGCCGCTCGGCTCGGCTATGGAATTTGACAACGTGGGACTGCTCGTAGGCAGCCCCGAGACGGAAGCGAACCGTGTGCTTGTCGCTCTCGACATCACCCCCGACGTGATTGAAGAGGCGAAAGAGCTCGGCGCCGAGCTGATAATCAGCCATCACCCGGTCATCTTTAAGCCCATAAGCCGCATTCCGCGCGAGAGCGTCGTGTACAGACTGATTGAAAACGGAATTTCGGCGCTGTGCATGCACACAAACCTCGATCTCAGCCCGGTTTTCGGCGTGAATACCTGTCTTGCCGACGCGGTGGGAATCAAAAACTATTCCTTTGCGGAAGGCGAATGTCTGCTCATCGGAGAGCTTGACGAGGCGGTTACGAACGCAAAATTTGCCGCAGGGGTAAAAGCTGCGCTCGGCTGCGACGGGCTCAGGTTCACTCTCGGCAACAAGCTCGTAAAAAAAATCGCGGTATGCTCCGGAAGCGGCGGCGACTATGCTCCGCTCGCAAAAGAGCTCGGTGCGGACGCGCTGCTCACCGGCGAAATCAAGCACCACGAAATTCTGGACGCGGTGAACCTCGGCGTTGCGGTTGTTGACGCAGGCCACTTCAAGACCGAGGATATAGTCATCGCTCCGCTTTGCGAAAAGCTCAGCGGACAGTTCAGGGAAACAGAATTTTTCAGAAGCAGGAAATGCACGGATACGGTGGAATACATATGAAAATAAGCAACAAAATCGCAGGCATCGCGCTTGCGGTAATCATAATCGCAAGCCTTGCGGTAAGCACGGTTTACCTCGCGACAAAGCAGGGCTATCACGAGGACGAGCTTCTAAACCTCAACCTCTCGAACTCGTCAACAACAATAAAAACCGAGGGCAACTGGGACAATGAGGACGACTTCCTCGAATACCTCACGCCAGGCGAAAACCACCGCTTTGACTACGCTCAGGTGTGGAAAAATCAGGTCATAGACGCGGTTCATCCGCCGTTCTACTATGCGGTTGTGCACACAATCAACTCATTCTTCCCCGACACCTTCAGCCGCTGGATTCCGTACTCGGTCAATCTGCTCGCTATGGGCGGAACGCTGTTGTTCCTCTTCCTGATTTCGAGAAAGCTTGCGCGCGACAACCTCGGCGCTTTAATCGCGACGGCAGCATACGCGCTGAGTATCGCGTGCTTTACAACAACAATCTACCTGAGAATGTACGCATCCGTGACGTTCTTCGTGACGGTGTTCATATATCAGATTATCTGCTTTACGCAGAGCGACAACAACATCAAAATCAGCGCGCTGATTAAGTATCTCGTCGTCGTAACGCTCGGAATACTCACTCAGTACTACTTCATCGTTTTTGCCGGATTGGGCGGACTTCTGTTCCTCATCTTCAAAATTAAGGACAAGCATGTTAAGGACATCATCAAGGTTCTCGCGACCTCCGCTCTCGGAGCCGCGATTGCGCTCGCGGTTTATCCGAACATGCTCGACCAGCTAATCGGCGGCGACAGAGGTCTCGGCTCGACGGTTTCCTCCGTTGACGCGGTAACGGCGGTGACATACATATTCTACAAGCTGAGAACCTACGTCCATATTGTTGCCAAGGAGCTCTTCCTCGGTCAGTCGTGGCTGCTCATCATCTTCACCGCCGCGATTATCGGCTTTGGCATTTTCTTCCGCTTTGTCAAAAAGCAGAAGTTCAGCCGCGAGTTCTTCCTCGTTGTTATTCCGTCGTTCGTTTACTTCATCGGAATCGCGCTTGTGTCACCGTTCAACAGTGACAGATACGTTATGGCATCGCTCCCGTTCATCGCGGTTGTATACGCGCTCGGTTTCGTGAAAATTTTCAGGCTTATTCCGAACGAAAGGGTGCGCCTGTGCGTTCCGGCAGGCGTTCTGCTGATGAGCGTGCTGGGCGTTGTGCTCGTCAAGCCGTACTACACCTACGGCACCACCAACCTCTATGACATCAAGACCGACAAAGCAGTGTTCGTCGCAACACCGATGCTGGAATGGAACAAGTGCGTGGACAAGCTCATGCAGTACGACGAGGTGCTGATGGTTCAGACGCCGGAGATGTCAAAAACTCTCGGCGCGGAGCTCGACGAATTCGCCACAAAGCGCGGAGTTGTCACAAACGGCAAAATCTCGGCAATGATGGATTCATACCTGAACACCGGGCGCAACAAGGATCTCGACGTGAGCACACTCGAGAAGCTCTCAACCGACAAAAAGCTCGCTCAGCTCGATGAGGTGACTGTATATATCTCTCGCCTTGCAGACAAGGAAAGTGTGATTGACTACATAACGCACAACACAAAGTTCAAAAGCTACGAGTTGATTCAGGCTGACAAGGACTTTGACGAATTTTTCAACTGGTACGACTATTTTGTTGAGACTGAATCGTACTGTAATGTTTATAAATTCTACTGATTTTCCGGGGTGAAATGAATGGATAAAAGGGAAAGACAGAACGCAATCGGCTTTGCGTTCTCCGGCGGCGGATTGCAGGGAATCGCGCACATCGGCGCTCTCAGGGCTCTGTATGAGCTCGGAATCCGTCCGCAGTATGTATCCGGCACAAGCTCAGGCTCGGCGTTCGCTGCTATCTGCGCAATGGGCTACGAGCCCGACGAGATGGAAAAAGCCGCAAAAAAGCACTGGCGCACACTCGCCGAGATTGACAACGGAATCATCTTCAAGGCTCTGGCGCAGTTCATACTCAACAAGAACATCAAGCGCGACGGAATCAAGTCCGGCGAGATTATCTCCAACGTAATCGGCGAGATTATGGCAGCGAAAAACATCCGCGGCTTCAGGGATTTGCCAATTAACCTCTCGGTATGCACCGTCGACACTCTGACGACTGACGAGTGTATCTTCACTACGCTTGACGAAGGGCTCGAAAACGACCACATCCACTACATCACCGGCGCTCCGCTGGAGCTTGCGGTCAGAGCGAGCATGTCGTTCCCGGCTATCTACACCACCTGCCCCTACAAGCAGTACAACTTCATCGACGGCGGTTCCAAGGACAACCTTCCCGTAAAAATCCTCAAGGATATGGGAGTGGGCAAGGTGCTGGCGATTGGGTTCGACACAATGAATTACGACCCGGCGCCCGGGTTGAACGGACTGATGAAGGTCATCTGGAGAGCGCTCGACGTCTATTCGATTGACGGCACAAGAAAGTCGATGGATATGGCTGACTACGCGCTTCAAATCAAAAACGAAAACACCGAGCTTTTCTCGATGGACAACATCGACGAAACCATTCACGAGGGCTACGACGCAATAATGAACCAAAAGGACGAATTGCTCAGAATTTTCGGAAAATAACAATACATTTTCAGACCGGCACTCCGCCGGTCTTTTTTATAGGGAACTGCTATGTAACGCTGCAAAATGATAATTTTTTCGCAGGATAACTGAAAACAGCAATAACATAAGCTCCTATAAAGAAAAAATAATTTTTATTCTCAGCTTAGTTTGCTGCTGCGCAGCAACGAGCTGAGGTGTTGTCCAAAACTTGTTTTGGGTAACAACACCCATACAACGGCTATAAGTAGCGAAATGCGCGCATTTCTTATGCCCTTCCGTCACTTCTGTAACCGAAGTTTTACACATTTTTAATCCTTTTAAAGAATTAAATATACAGATTGTAAAAACTGTAAAATTTTGATTGCAAAATTTGTCCGTATTTGTTATAATGTTAAATGAATAATTATGTGTGGAACTATGCTATGAGAATAAGAAAGAAAAAATGGGCTGAGCCCGAGCTTGCGGAGTGCAGCTACTACATTCCCAACCCCAAGGAATACCGCGGAAGATGGAAGGAATTCTTCCGAAACGACAACCCGGTTATGCTTGAGGTCGGATGCGGAAAATGCTCCTTCGTGGCTCAGATGGCTCTGAAAAATCCCGACATCAACTACATTGCCGTCGACATCAAGCTCGACATGCTCGGCGTGGGCAGGCGCAACATCGTCAGTCTCTTCGGTGACAGAGAGGTCAAAAATATCGCTCTGGTTCGCTACAACGTCGAAATGCTCGGCGAAATCATCGCTCCCGAGGACGGGATTGAGCGGATTTACATCAACTTCTGCAACCCTTGGCCGCGTGAAAAACACAAAAAGCGCCGCCTCACCCATCCGCGCAAGCTCAGGCTCTACCGCGAGATACTAAAAGGCGACGAAATCCACTTTAAGACCGATGACGACGGACTGTTCGAGGACACGCTCGAATATCTCAAAGAAGAAAACTTCAAAATCAAGATACTTACGCGAGACCTTCACGCAAGCTCGGTGAATCCCGAGGATTCACCCATGACAGAGCACGAGAAGATATTCTCCGACGAGGGAATCAAGATAAAATACCTGATTGCTCAGAAAGGATAATCGCAGATGAAACTAAGACAGGCAGCTGCATTGCTACCGCTCGCGGGGCTTGTGCTCCTCGGCGGATGCTCCACGGGTCTTGGGGACACTTCACTGCTGCATCCGCCAAAGACAACCGGCAGAGAGGCTGAAATCCAAAGCCTTCTCAGTGAGACTGTAGACCGCGGATATATCCTGAAATATCCCAAGACAGGCGCCTACCGCTCGGCAATTGTCACCTATGACCTCAACGGCGACGACAGGGACGAGGCGATTGCCTTCTGCTCCGCGCCGAACAGCGAGCTTTCGGTTGAGGTTGTCGTGATGTACGACGACAACGGATGGAAAATCAGCGGCAGCTTTAAGGCGGACTTCCCGGACGTAGACTGCGTTCAGTTTGCCGACTATGACAAGGACGGGACGGCTGAAATCCTCGCAGGGTTCGTGACTGAGGGCGGTCAGAACGAGCTGAGAATTTTTGACTACGATTCAAGCACCCATAAGACCGGAAGGGTTGAGTACGAGGCTTCATACTCCGGCTTCACCGTCGGCGACTATGACCGCGACGACGGACGCGAGATTATGCTGATGAAGCTCGGGTCGGTTGAGAGCGAAGCCGCCGCGGTGCTTGTGGATTATGACGGCAGCAAGCTCTATGCACTTTCGACATGCCGGATGGATCCCTCGGTGACCAAGTTTGAAAAAATCAACTCAGGTCTCATCAGCGAGGACACCACCGGGGTTGTGATTGACGGACTTGTTGACGGCGTATACAACACCCAGGTTCTCTACTATAACGCGGAGAAGGGCGCGCTCACTAACTTCCCTTTCACCACCTCGAAGAAAACTAACCCCACCACAAGGAGCTTTGCGATAAACAGTGAGGATATCAACGACGACGGCTTCCTCGAAATTCCGGTTATAAATTCCGGCAATATCAGCTCGGAATCGGAGGAGGTTGCCCCGGTAATCACATGGAACCGTCTGAGCACCAAGACGAACCGGCTGGGCTTTGAGCTTCAGTGCGTCGGTAACTATGACTTCGGCTACTACTTCACACTCCCCGAAAGCTTCGTAGGAACAACAGCAGCAACCGTCTCTAAGGACAGGCGGACGCTCTCAATCCGCGCGCTGGAGAACGGTGTGCCGGGCGACGTTATACTCTCGTTCAGAGTATTTGACCTCGGAACCGGCGATACCGGCGACTACACCACAATCGAGAGCTACAATCAATACACATACACTTACAAAATCCACAACGCCGATTACCTTTATATCGACGAGGGAATAATCAAAGAAAACTTCGCGCTCAACAACCTGAACGCGTAATGATAAGATGTTTTATTAACGGAGGTTTTCATATGAAAAAGGTACTTGTTTGCGAGGACGAATCCGCAATCCGCGATTTCGTCGTAATCAACCTTCAGCGCGCCGGCTATGACGTCGTAGAAGCCGACAGCGGTGAGGCTGCACTCAAGAAATACGAGGAGAACGGCGGCGATTTTGACGTTGCTATCCTCGACGTAATGCTTCCCGGAATCGACGGATTCCAGGTTTGCAAGGAGCTCAGAAACAAGAACGGCGGTCTCGGCATCATCATGCTCTCCGCAAAAACTCAGGAGATGGACAAGGTCACAGGTCTAATGCTCGGCGCCGACGACTATGTTACAAAGCCGTTCTCTCCCTCAGAGCTGCTCGCGAGAGTAGATTCACTGCACAGGAGAGTTTCTCTCGCTCAGGCTAACGCCGAGAACAACTTCAAGGAGGAGCTCCACTCGGGAGACTTCATCCTCAATCTGCGCAACCGCGCTCTCCTGAAGAACGGTCAGACAATTGAGCTCACCCAGGTTGAGTTCCAAATTATGGAATACTTCTTCTCCAACCCCGGCGTAACTCTCGACAGAACCGACATTCTCAGCCACGTCTGGGGCGACGCCTATGTCGGCGAGGAAAAAATCGTTGACGTTAACATCCGCCGCCTGAGAATGAAGGTTGAGGATGAGCCCTCTAACCCCAAGTACATCGTTACAGTATGGGGACTTGGCTACAAATGGGAGACCAATCACTGATTTCGCGGCATTAAACACTGCTGCACTGATTACACTTTAAGGCAACGGAGGCTTTTCGCTTGTTCAGAGGAATTACACGGCGATGGATTTTCAGCACTATGCTGGTTATATTTTTAATAATTGCGCTCATAGTGACGGGAGTAATCTACGCTATTGTCTCTCTGTTCAACAGCGAGGTCGAACGTGAGCTCAGGACTGTCTCGACGGAGCTCAGCTCGGTTTTTGAGGACTATGAGGCGGACAACTCCACCTCCTTCACCACCGGAGCGAGAGAATATGTCGAGGATTTTCTCCACAAGGAGGAAATGGAAGTCATGGTTATCAACGCCACGGGGCGGATTGTGATGACCTCGACGGGCTTCTCTTACGACGACAACGAGAGCATTCAGGACTTTGAGGCGGCAAAGAAGAACGACGAAGGACTTGCCGTCTGGAGCGGAAAGCTCAGCTCCGGAGAAAACGCCGAGAGCGTTACGCGGCTTATCAAGAACTCCAACGGCTCCGTCATCGGCGGAGTGCGGTACATTGTCTCGACCGAGGACGTGCGCGGACGCGTTATCGTGTACTCAATTGCGGTAATCCTCATCGGGCTCGCGCTTTTGGGACTGATTGTCCTCACGGGCTCGTACTTTATCCGTTCGATTGTCGCGCCCGTAAGGGAGCTCAGCGAGACTGCGAACAAAATCGCTCACGGCGATTTCAGCACAAAGCTTGAAAAGCGCTACGACGATGAAATCGGCGAGCTCAGCGACGCCATCAACGACATGGCGAAGGATCTCGAGAACACCGAACAGATGAAGAACGACTTCATCTCGAGAGTATCTCACGAGCTCAGAACTCCGCTCACGGCGATTAAGGGTTGGGCTGAAACTATGCAGATTTCAAGCCGCCGCAAGCTCGACCGAAAGACCTTCGACAAGGGCATGAGCGTAATCATCAAGGAGAGCGGAAGGCTCACCGGAATCGTTGAGGAGCTTCTGGACTTCTCGCGAATCCAGACAGGACGAATGGTTCTTCTCAACGAAAAGCTCGACATTCTCGCCGAGCTTGACGAGGTTATATATATGCTCCGCGACAGAGCTGTCAGCGAGGGCAAGCACCTGCTCTATGACGAGCCGGAAACGCTGTTCCCGCCGGTTTTCGGCGACCCGAACCGCCTAAAGCAGGTTTTCATCAACATTATTGACAACGCCCTGAAGTATACTCCCGAGGACGGAGTTGTGGCGATTGAGATAAAACACGACGACAAAAAGGATCCCGACAATATCGTAATCACGGTCACGGACACAGGCTGCGGAATTTCGCCTGAGGATCTCCCCAAGGTCAAGGAAAAATTCTACAAGGCGAACCAGAAGGTCAACGGCTCCGGAATCGGACTTGCCGTTGCCGATGAAATTGTTCAGCTTCACAAGGGAAGTCTCGACATTGAATCGGGCGTGGGCGTCGGCACTACGGTGACGATTACCCTGCCGGTCTACAAGGACACACGCGACCGCCAGTCGTCGGAAGCTAAATAGCAATTTGGAAGGTCAGTACACGAATAATGTACGAAAGAAGGTAATTTTATTGAGTAAAACCGAGACCAAGAAGATAACCTCAATCGGCGGCAGCGCCCTGATTGAAGGTATTATGATGCGCGGACCGAAGCGCACCACCGTCGCTGTACGTACAGGCGCGGACAGCATTTACACCGAGGACATTCACATGAGCTTCATCGGCTCGAAGTTCAAAATCTTCAAGGTTCCGTTCCTCCGCGGAATCGCCGGACTTATCGACTCGATGCGCCTGAGCTACAAAAGCCTGATGCTCTCGGCTGACAAGGCTCTCGAAGCCGGAGAAATTGAAGAGGAAGAACCGAGCAAATTTGAAAAGTGGATTGATGAAAAGCTCGGCGACAAGTTCATGAAAATCCTGATGGTATTCTCGACCATTCTCGGCGTGGGACTTGCGGTTCTGCTGTTCTTCTTCCTGCCGACATGGATTTTTAACCTTATCGGGATTTTTGTCCCGGCTGTCAAGGAAGGCGGCGAGACGGTTGTGTTCTGGCAGTCGGTCGCCGAAGGTATCCTCAAAATCGTTATTTTCCTGAGCTACATTCTGATTGTGTCTCAGATGAGCGATATGAAGCGCGTGTTCATGTATCACGGCGCGGAGCACAAAGCGATTTTCTGTTATGAGAATGAGCTCGAGCTCACCGTCGAGAACGTCAAAAAGCAGAGACGCTTCCACCCCCGTTGCGGAACAAGCTTTATTCTTCTTATGCTTTTGGTAGGAATAATCATCGGTCTCTTCATTCCGCACGCTCCGTTCGGAATCACATGGCTGAGACCGGTCATCAAAATACTTCTGCTTCCGCTCACCACCGGAATCGGCTATGAGCTGATTAAGTTCTGCGGAAAGCACGACAACAAGTTCACCCGGATTATCGCCGCGCCGGGACTCTGGGCTCAGAGAATCACCACAAGAGAACCCGACGAGAGCATGTGCGAGGTCGCTATTGAAGCGATTAACGCCGTAATCCCGGACGACGGATCGGACATTGTGAAAAATGGTTGCTGTTAAGTCATTGTATTTAAGGGCAAAGGACGAATTTGACAAGGCAGGAATTGACGCTCCTGCCTTTAATTCTTTAGCCCTTATTGAAAAAGTTTACGGGCTCACCAAAACTCAGCTGCTCACCGAGAAACACTTCATTGAGGACAGCGAGGCGGTGCCCTTCATAACCCTCGTGGGCAGGCGGCTCAGCGGCGAACCGCTTCAATATCTGCTCGGCGAATGGGAGTTTTACGGAATAAAGCTCAAGGTCGGGAACGGTGTGCTGATTCCGCGCGACGACACCGAGGTTCTGCTGCGCGATTGTCTTTACTTTCTTAAAAGCATCGAAAAACCGCGTGTGCTCGACCTCTGCACCGGATCAGGCGCACTCGCGATTGCAATCGAAAAGAATACAGACAGCGAGGTTATCGCGGTTGAAAAATCAGCCGACGCCCTGCCCTATCTCTGCGAAAACATCTCGCTCAACGAAAGCAAGGTAAGCGTTGTAGCCGACGACGTTTTTGACTGCGCGGACGAATTCCCGGACGGATATTTTGACCTTATTCTCTCGAATCCGCCATACGTAAAGTCCGCCGAGATTGAAACGCTCCAAAAGGAAATCGCGTTTGAGCCAAAGATGGCTCTCGACGGCGGCGAGGACGGGCTGGAGTTCTATCGCTTTATCACAAAGGTCTGGAAAACAAAGCTGAAAAAGGGCGGAAGGCTCGCGTTCGAGCTCGGCGAAGGTCAGTTTGACGCTGTTAAAACCATGCTTGAAGCCGAAAACTTCGGTGAAATCGGCGGTTCGCTCGATTTAGGCGGAATTCAGAGGACTATAAACGGGACTTTGCTCTGATTTTAGAAAATTTGTTCGATTTTTTCGGCGCATTTCTATTGATTTTTTGTATGCAATAATTTATAATTATAGACGTTGGAAATGACAAACAAAACGGAGGTAATGAAAATGGCAGTAGACAAGGCAAAAGCGCTGGAAACAGCACTCGGACAGATTGAAAAGCAGTTCGGCAAGGGCGCGGTAATGCGCCTCGGTCAGAACCAGCATATGAATATTGAACACATCTCAACAGGCTCGCTCTCGCTCGACATCGCACTCGGAATCGGCGGTCTGCCGAGGGGCAGAATCGTTGAGATTTACGGCCCCGAATCCTCGGGTAAGACAACACTCTCGCTCCACTGCATAGCGGAAGGTCAGAAGAACGGCGGCAACGTCGCGTTCATCGACGTTGAGCACGCGCTCGACCCGACCTATGCTTCCGCTCTCGGAGTTGACGTTGACAGCCTGCTCGTTTCTCAGCCTGACACCGGTGAGGACGCGCTCGAAATTGCCGAGGCTCTAATCCGAAGCGGCGCGATTGACGTCATCGTTATCGACTCGGTCGCTGCTCTCGTTCCCAAGGCGGAAATCGAGGGCGAGATGGGCGACAGCCACGTCGGACTTCACGCGAGACTGATGTCTCAGGCGCTGAGAAAGCTCGCCGGAGCAATCAACAAGAGCAACTGCGTCGCGATTTTCATCAACCAGCTGCGTGAGAAGGTCGGCGTAATCTACGGCAACCCCGAGGTCACAACCGGCGGACGCGCGCTCAAGTTCTATTCCTCAGTCAGAATCGACGTAAGACGCGTCGAAACCCTCAAGCAGGGCGGCGAGATGATAGGAAACCGCACCAGAGCCAAGGTTGTAAAGAACAAAATCGCTCCCCCGTTCAAGGAGGCGGAGTTTGACATTATGTACGGTCAGGGCATCAGCCGTGTCGGCGAGCTCGTTGACCTCGCCGTAAAGGCGGAGGTTATCCAGAAGGCAGGCGCGTGGTTCAGCTACAACGGCGAACGTCTCGGACAGGGACGCGAGAACGTCAAGGAGCTGCTCACCACTGATACCGAGCTTGCCGCCAAGATTGAAAAGGAGCTCTGGGAGAACATCGACAAGCTCCAGCCCAAGAAAAAAGCGGCAAAGGCAAAGACTACCGTAAAGCCGGTTGAGGCAAAGCCTGCCGCCAAGTCATCGTCCGCGAGCATCGACGTTCTCGTTGACGACTGATGAAGATTACAGACATCGTACCGGCGCGCAAAAAGCTCTCGAAAATCTATATTGACGGCGAATTCGCGCTAAAGCTCGACACCGAGGCGGTTCTGGCGAGCCGCTATACCGTCGGCAGTGAAATCTCCGACGACGAGCTCAAGGAGCTAATCGACAGCTCCAACGAAAAACGCGCCAAGGAGCGCGCGCTTTGGCTGATTTCATACCGAGACCACAGCCGCAAGGAGCTCGAGGAAAAGGTCGGCAGGGCAGCCGACGCAGAATCCGCGCGCAAGGCTGTTGACCGCATGGAGGAGCTCGGGCTGGTTAACGATGAAAAATACGCGAGAAGGCTTGCCGACGAGCTGATTAACGTTAGGCACTTCTCAAAGCGCGGAGCAAGGTACAAGCTCACCGAAAAAGGAATCGACCGCGAGCTTGCGGACGAAATCCTTGAGGAGCTGGAGCCCGACCCGCGCGAACACATAGAAATATTGATGGAAACAAAATTCCGCACAGCCCCGCGCGACGAAAAAGGCAAGCGCAGGGTTGTCGCGGCATTGCAGAGAATGGGTTACGGCTGGAGTGACATCAACGCCGTAATCGCGAATTATTTTGAGGAAGATTACATATGAAATATAAGGTGGGTATTGTTTCGCTCGGCTGTTCAAAAAACCAGGTTGACGCGGAAATGCTTCTCGCAAGGCTTGACAGCGCAAAGTATGAAATCGTTGAGGACGTAGCGTTTGCGGACGCGGCGATAGTCAACACATGCGCGTTTATTGAACCGGCAAAGCAGGAGAGCATCGGCGAAATCATCGAGCTCGGCAAGCTTAAAGCCGAGGGCAAAATCAAATGCCTCATCGTCACCGGATGTCTCGCGGAGAGATATCAGAACGACGTCATGGAGCAGCTCCCCGAGGTTGACGCGTGCGTCGGTCTCGGCGCGAGCGACAGGATTGCCGAGATTATTCATGACGCTCTTGAGGGCAAGAAAATCGCCGATTATCCGCCCAAGGAGAACCTGCCGCTCGAGGGCAGGCGAATTCAGAGTACACCGCGCTACTACGCCTACCTGAAAATTGCCGAGGGCTGCGACAACCACTGCACCTACTGCGCAATCCCGATGATTCGCGGAAAATACCGCAGCCGAAAGCTTGAAAACCTCGTCGACGAAGCGAAATGGCTCGCCGACGGCGGCGTAAAGGAGCTTATCATCATCGCTCAGGACACATCCTACTACGGCACCGACCTTTACGGCAAGCCTATGCTGCCCGAGCTACTTAGACAGCTTTGCAAAATAGAAAAACTGCGCTGGATCAGAGTACTCTACTGCTATCCGGAGCGCATCACCGACGAGCTGATTGACACAATCGCGAGTGAGGATAAAATTGTAAAATATCTGGATTTGCCGATACAGCACTGCAACGGCGATGTGCTAAGGCGCATGAACCGCAAGGGAGACCGAAGCTCGCTCACCGAGCTCATCGGCAAGCTGAGAAGCAGAATTCCCGGACTTACTCTGCGCTCAACCCTCATCGCCGGATTCCCCGGCGAGACCGAGGAGCAATTCGCCGAGCTTGCGCAGTTTGTAAAGGATATAAGATTCCAGCGGCTCGGCTGTTTCAGCTATTCTCAGGAGGAGAACACCCCTGCCGCCAAGCTCCCGGAACAGCTCGACGACGACATAAAGGAAAAGCGCGCCGAAATCATAATGGAACAGCAACAGCTGATTATGGAGGACTACGCCGACGGGCTCATCGGCAGCGAGGTCGAGGTTCTCACGGAGGGCTTTGACAAATACGCCGAATGCTATTTCGGCAGGACAAAGGGCGATTGTCCCGAGGTTGACGGCTTTATCTTCTTCACCGCAAGCGGAATCAAGCCCCTGCCCGGCAGCTTTGTCACAGTAAAAATAACCGACCGTCTCGGGATTGATCCCGTCGGAGAGATGGTCTGATTAAGGACGATTATATGAATCTACCAAACAAGCTAACCTTGCTGCGCATCATACTCGTGCCATTCTTTGTCGCGGCAATTCTCATAGACTTTCCGATGCACTACCTAGTGGCTCTGGCGCTTTTCGGCGCGGCGAGCCTGACGGATTTGTTCGACGGAAAAATAGCCCGGAGCCGGGGGCTCGTGACGAACTTCGGCAAGTTCTCCGACCCTCTCGCCGACAAAATTCTCATCACCGCAGCGATGCTCTGTATGATTCAGAACGGTCTGTGCGACTGTGTGCTCGTGATTATCGTGCTGTTCAGGGAATTTGCGGTGTCGTCCGTAAGACTTCTCGCGGCGAGCGAGGGCAAGGTCGTCGCGGCGAATATCTGGGGCAAGGTCAAGACCGTCACGCAGATGATTGCGGTAATCGCTGTTTTTGTCATGCAGATTGTACTCGACGTGCTCAGAGCAACCGGCGCTTCAACCGGCGCGTTGCCTGACGTTTTCTTCATCATCGGAGAGGTTCTGCTGTGGATTTCGACGGTGTTCTGCGTCATCTCCGGAATTATCTATATAAAACAGAACAAAAGCTTTATCAGTATGAAATAAGGGGAATATAAAATGATTCTTTACAATACACTCGGACAGAAAAAAATGGAGTTCGTGCCGCATGAGGGCAACAAGGTCAACATGTACACCTGCGGTCCCACCGTCTATCACTACGCCCACATCGGCAACCTGCGC
Source organism: uncultured Clostridia bacterium (assembly GCA_946184925.1). Lineage (GTDB taxonomy): Bacteria > Bacillota > Clostridia > Oscillospirales > Acutalibacteraceae > Ruminococcoides. The sequence continues at coordinate 14,774 of CAMHHL010000039.1, forward strand.
ACCTATATCATGGAAGATGTGCTCGAAAAATACCTGCGCTACTCCGGCTATGACGTAAAGCGCGTTATGAACATAACCGACGTCGGACACCTCACCTCGGACGCCGACACCGGCGACGACAAGATGGTTGAGGGCGCAAAGCGCGAGCACAAGACCGTCATGGAAATCGCTAAGTTCTACACCGACGCATTCTTCGAGGACTGCAAGAAGCTCAACATCAAAACTCCCGACGTTGTAGAGCCGGCAACAAACTGCATCGACGATTTTATCGCTATGGTTCAAAAACTCGTTGACGACGGCTACGCCTATGTAGCAGGCGGCAACGTATATTTTGACACCTCAAAGCTGGATAACTACTATGTTTTCGGCAATATGAACGCCGACGACCTCGAGGTGGGCGTTCGTGAGGACGTCGACAGCGACGAAAACAAGCGCACCAAGACGGACTTCGTGCTCTGGTTCACTAAGTCGAAGTTCGAGGATCAGGCGCTCAAATGGGACAGCCCGTGGGGCGTCGGATACCCCGGTTGGCATATTGAGTGCTCCTCAATCAGCATCAAGCACCTCGGCGAATACCTCGACATCCACTGCGGCGGCGTTGACAACGCCTTTCCCCATCACACCAACGAAATCGCCCAGAGCGAAGCGTTCCTCGGTCACAAGTGGTGCAACTACTGGTTCCATGTGCTTCACCTCAACGACGCGCGCGGCAAGATGAGTAAATCAAAGGGCGAGTTCCTCACTGTTTCTCTGCTCGAGGAAAAAGGCTACAATCCGCTCGTCTACCGCATGTTCTGCCTGCAAAGCCACTACAGAAAACCGCTCACCTTCTCGTTCGAGAGCCTTGACAACACCGTGAAAGCTTATGACAAGCTCACAAAACGTATCGCTTCGCTGAAAAACGACGGCGAGGTTGACACCGCCAAGGCAGAAGAACTCGACAAAAAGTTCCGCGAGGCGATGGACAACGACCTCAACACGTCGCTCGGTCTGACGGCCGTATATGACGTGCTCAAGGCGGACACAAACGACGCGACAAAGCGTTACATCATTGAGAAGTTCGACACCGTCCTCGGGCTTGGGCTTACAAGCATTCAGGAGGAAAAGCAGGACGACATCGGCGCCGAAATTGAGGCTCTCATCGCACAACGTCAGGAAGCCAGAGCCGCCAAGGACTGGGCAACCGCCGACAAAATCCGCGACGAGCTCCTCGCAAGAAAAATCAAGCTCATCGACACTCCCGACGGAGTTAAGTGGGAATATACCGAATAAAACCACGGGGCTGCTTATGCAGCTCCATTGCTTTATAATATTACAGAAATAAAACCTTGACTATAGCCAAAAATAAGATATAATAAAGCTAATAAAAGGGAAGGATACGTAACTATGTGTACCAACAAAGAAGCAATTGATAATGCAGCCGCGTCTGTTGAATTTGAAGGCTTTAAAATAACCGAGCAAGACAAAAAGTGGTGTGAAAAGCTTCTCAGTAAAGAGATTACCTTTGATGAATATATGGCATATGCCCTCGGACAAATTGGA
>CAMHHL010000040.1 GCA_946184925.1 uncultured Clostridia bacterium
TATTAAATATCTGAAAGAAAACAACGAGCAAGACAACACGGTTAGATATGAGGAAACATAATGAGTATATTCAATAAGAAGTACAAAGTAGACTGAAAAAGGCAAGAAAGTCAAACTGGTTTCCTGCATCAGATATAAACCATCTAATCATGAATTTGGTGAACAGGATTATATATAATAAAAAGGGCGCGTGAGATGAGCGCCGAAATTACATAACAATCAAATACATAATAAAATGAAGCACCAATCGACAAGCCAAGTCGGTTGGTGCTTTTCTGTTAGAAGGTATTTATATCGGTGCAACTGTTGGTGTGGCCTTAAAGAAAGTGGCTGTATCCATACTCACAAATCCAAAGGCGCTCAAGAAAGTCGGCATTGCGGTAGGTTCAATTCTGCTTGCTATCTTAATGCCAATCATAGCGATTGTCTCATTCTTTACCGGGAACTTCAATATTGATATATCCGGCATACAGCAAAAGATTGAGGCATCGCTGACAGCTGAACAAAAGGCGCAAAAGGCTGAAGCGGAAAAGATAGTAAAAAATCGCAACTTGCTATTACAATTTGCACAATTTTTTGCAAAGGCAGACGTTCCATTCTGGAACACCCCATTGGAAAGGATGTTAAAACGAATAAGTGATTATCAAAAAACCGCCCTGCCAATCACTCGGCAGGGCGGTGCTGTTTTTTGTTGTAAGCATAGACGGCATATTCATCTTATGGATTTTGGTATCGTAACCTTGACCGACGTGCCTCCGCCTTTGCGCGGCTTTATAGTCAACGTGCCTCCGCACATGATTTCAAGTCTTTGTCTGATGTTATTCAGAGCGATATGAGGCTCGCTGTCATCAACCGAGATAAACCCGGCGCCGTCGTCCTCAACGATAATTTCGTTTGAAGCGTCCGTCTGTCCGGTTGTGACTGAAATATGTATAGGGTCATTGCTCGATTTCATTCCGTGCTTGACAGCGTTCTCAACGATAGGCTGCAGTGTCAGCGGCGGTACGCGGAACAAGGTGTGCGGCGTATCAAAGTTCACAAACAGCACGTCCTCGAACTGCGCTTGCTCAACGGCAAGATATGCCCGTGTATGCTCAAGCTCATTACTGAACGGAATGGTATCCTCACTCGCAATAGCGGTGAAATTCTTTCGCAGGTAAGTGGTGAAGTCAAGCGTGACTTGCTTAGCTTTTTGGGGATCCTGGTCGCAAAGGTAGTAGATTCCCATCATTGTGTTGCAGATGAAGTGCGGACGCATCTGCAATACCATAATTCCGGCGCGTTGATTGGCAATTTCACGCTGCTGACGCATATAATGTTCAATATTATCAGAGATTATAAGTCCGAACATCATCATAGCGCAAAGTACCATACCGAACAAGATGAATATTGCAATATAGTTGAACAGATAAACTGCCAACACCGTTGTCATCGGCAGCAGGTAGATAAGTATGGCGATATAATACTTTCGTGAGAGCTTTTTTCGCCTGTTTATAACGCCCACAATATTAAGCATCATAATTACTACCATAGGAAGAGGCAGAAGCGCGAACCAAGAGCCGCGGAAGAACTGATTGTCAGGCGTAATATAATAGAATGCGTCCGTAAACTGTACGTCAATCAACAGCAGAAAAAATACGAACCAAAGAGCTATTTCGGTACGGAACAGTATACTGTTTTTAATGCTTTCGCCGCACCGGTGCAGTACGAGGATTGTCGGCATAGGCATAAGTAAGGATAACGACAAAAACTCAAAATAAACCAGGGTTTTTTCCGCACCCGGTATGTAGCCATATTTGTACATTATCGAGTCAATAAAAAGAAAGGCTACACATACCCAGAGCATGAAAAAAAACGTGACGAAATAACGTTTGCTCCATCGGTCAAGGGCAGGCATAAAAACAGAAAGAATTATACCGAGCGTCATCAGCAGCAGCATTGCTCCGCCTACCGAATAAGTGATTAAATCCATCCAATCATTCATACGCCTTCACCTCCGCTCCAAAACGGATATCTCAGATTGTTTAGCTGTTCCCTGATTGCCTGCGGCGTAATCGGCTTTAGAATAAAACCGCTAGCTCCCGTGTTCCATGCTTCAAGAGCATACTCGCTGTACGCTGTCAGGAACACGACATTGGTGCGTGGATTAATTTCGAGCAGTTTGCGACAGAGCTCCAGTCCGCTCATTTTTCTCATTTCAATATCCAAAAAGGCGAGGGACACCTTGTGAGCCTTCGCGTATTCGATTGCTTCGGAAGTATCGGTAAAGCCCTTTATCGTCGCGTTAGGCATGACCTTTTTCAGCACAGGCAGTCCGCCGTTGAGAATTAGTTTTCTGTCATCTGCCATAATGACGTTAGGCCGCTCGTCGCTATGCGAGGCAGAAAGCAGTATGTTGACGTCTACGCCCAAAACCTCGGAGAGCCGGGATATCATTGCAACATCGGGGAGCCTGCTGCCGGTTTCCCAACGGACAACGGTTGAGCGGGTAACGTACATCTTGTCCGCCAATTCCTGTTGAGAAAGACCTTTTTCCGTTCGCAGTTTTCTTAAAGTATCTGAAAAATATGGATTCATTTTGTGTTATGCTCCGTTGTTTATTTGATATTTTTTCGTTTACTCTACAATTTTACATAATAATATAAACAAAAACAATAGTTATCAGCAAAAAAATTCATATAATTTGTTGTTCCAATATGGAACGTTTTCTGGACAAAATGATAATTTGAAGTATAATGTATAATAAGGTATGTAATAGAATAAAGGAGGATTTTAAACAATGTATCTGTACTTATCACTGGCGCTGACGATTTCGGCGGGAATCGGCTTCGGCTACGGGCTTTTCCGATTCTTTAGGGACGAATCGGCGCTGTACGTTCGCATGATTATCTTTGCTGTCGGATGCGCCATGCTCGGACGGCTCTTTGAGACGCTTCAATTCCTGGTGAACGGGCAGCTTTACACCGGCTTCCACGTCGGACTGCTCGGAACAATCGGATGTTTTCTGTTCCTGTTCAGTGCGAATTTCGGACAAATGGACTCCATTGTTGACGACCGCTCTAAGAGCTTCCGCAAAACAAGAATCATTTCACTTTCGGCTCCGCTCGTTGTCATAGCAATTTGGTGTTTAATTGCCGCAGCAAATGGCGTCAATGAGACTACAATCCCGATTGGTGTAGAAACGCTGTTCATTGCTTTGGCGTCTTACTTCCATCTTAAGCACCTGATAATCAAAGACGTCTCCTTCGGTCTTATCAGGTCGATACGCAGCTATAACCTGCTTTCGCTTGTTTATGCGCTCCTTTGTATGCTGGAGATGCTGGTTGAGAGCTTCAACCTTCCCGCATTCTGGATTATAACCGTAGTTGTTTTGCAGTGCGCCGTTTTGTTGGCGTTCGTTCCTGTTCTTGAAAGAGGTGTGAAAAAATGGACAACCTGACATATATAGATTTTATCTCCCTGACAGTATCACTCGCGCTCATGCTTCCGCTAATGGAAAAGAAGGTGCGCCGTCTTGTTATTTTCATGATTGTGGGAATAACCTCCTGTCTCTTTATATCCGAAGTGAATAACATCTTTTTGCAGTTATTCAACAGCGACTATTTCTTTGTTACAACGACAATAACGCCGATTACGGAAGAAATCGTAAAAATGCTTCCGGTACTCTATTTCGCAATTGTAATATCCGACGAGCGCCGTACTCTGATTCCGAATGCGTTCGCTGTAGGCGTCGGTTTCGCGCTGCTCGAAAACATTGTCATTCTTACACAAAATGTTGAAAACGTGACGATTCTATGGGCGCTGGTTCGCGGCTTCGGATCAGGCCTTGTTCACGGTATTTGTACCGTAATGGTCGGCTGGGGAATTTCCTATATCAAAAAGCGCCGTAAGTTCTTCTATTGCGGCACATTCGCTTTGCTGAGCACAGCGATAATCTATCACGCGACATACAATCTGCTTGTGCAGTCGGATTACCAGTATGTAGGCATCTTGCTGCCGTTATTGACTTACGTTCCCTTAATCCTCCTGAACGGAAAGAAATTACTCAAGGCGTCCTAAGATTTGCAACGTAATCGAACGTGTAGATAAAAAATACCGTAGAAAGGATTGATACAGGCTTTCGCAGTTTGTGCGATAAACTGTATTGTATGGTGGATTTTATGAATCGACAACTGAAATATCAGCGTGTTGTTTCTGCGCTCGCGGCAGTATTCTTATTGTTTTTAATCATAGTACCAATGACTCCGCGCGCAAACGCAGCTAACAGCCGTTTTATCACTGAGCTGAGAGTAGAAGCAGGGGAAGATGCCGTAACAAAGCTCGAGAATGACGGATGGTCTGTCACGATGGTCGGACTTAATGTGACAGCTGATTCCGCAGAGCAGGTGTACCTTGCGTATAAGACGAATACAGGCTCGCCTGTTACAAACGTAATTGTGTCTTCCGATGTGGGGGATTCTTATACGGACAAAGACGGAATTAAATATAGCTGCGTAAGCCATGTTGACGCCGATGAAGGCGTAAACGGAACCGCGGGCTGTCTTTATGCGACTTCCGACAAGCGTGCAGGTTCACCGCTTGTGGGAATAGATGTTCTGCGTGGTAACAGCAAGGACAATGATATACTGTATCCCATCACAAACGACGGAGCGGAGATTGTCCGCACGACGAAGGGTACGCCTGCCGATTTGGAAAAAGGCAGCAACTCGGACGTCATCTATCTCGCTCAGATTCGTGACAAGATTTTACGTCCGTATATAAGCGAAATCGGTGTTGTCACAGACAAGGACAAGTGGAATGCTGTTTATACCGCTTGTGAACGTGGCTACAATTATTATGTTGAGGGCGATATCGACAATTCGACCGATACCTACACAATCATAGCCTTTGAGCGAACAGCTGACCCCAAAAAGGCTGTAACAAATATTGCAGCGATTCCCGCAAAGACAATAAAGTCTCTCGAGAAAGCGCAAAAAGAAGATAAGTCCTCAAAAAAAGTTAAGGCTAAAGCGCTCAGTATTTCTGACATTGAGTACGTCAGAATTTCGAGTGACCCGATTAAAGCCGAAAATGATTATTATATTTACCGAACCAAAAACTCAAAAGCCGGAAATCCTATCTCTATGCTTTATGCGGAGAAGTCTAAGGAAACGCAGAACTTATTCTTCGGAACATGGGCGAACGCATATTTCTTCTCACCCGGAAGAACAACTGCCTATACATATAGTATAAATGAGGATTTATATACAGAGCTTCAGCAGGATAAGACAGTCTGTTCGAAAATTCCCGTACAGCTGTTGACCGACTTGGATTCGTCGCTCAGCACCGCAACTCCCGATGAGGCAGAAAAAAGCACGGAAAAATTCATCAAGCTTTCTATGCTCACACCGCGCGACGGCTTGCCTGCCTCAACGCTCAGCGTTACCGGAGTAAGCGACGATCCCGAGGCTCCGTATATCGAGCGTACACAGCGAAGCGACCGTGTAAATAAATATCAGGCTTCCGTATTTGGGAACGGCGGCATTATTGCGATTATTATTTGCGCAGCGGCTATTGTTATTGCTGCGGTAGTTTTAATCATTAAGAAGAAATCCGGAAAGAAAACATCGGATAATCCAAAGAAATCGGGGTGACAGACATGAAAAAACGTATTATTGCGATAATCATTACCGTTCTTTTGGTAATGTCATGTCTGCCTGTTTCCGTATCCGCCGCTGACAACAGTTCTGCCGGTACCGGTGATAATTATGAGACTGACGATTTTGCGCGTTACGGTACGGACGAGGAGTATTCTATTGTGCCCTGCCACGCAGGCGGCTCTGCTGTCGATTTCAATGCTGCCAACGGCAAAGGTATTACGATACATAAATCTCATCGCAAGACCAACCAGAGATGGAAGCTCAAAAAGGTCGGCGACTGCTATGCGTTTATAAGCGTATTGAACGGAAAAGCGATAGATGTACCGCGTTCAAATTCCACAAACAAGCAGCAATTACAGGTATATGACTATCACGGCGAAAATAACCAGCTTTGGCGGCTTGAGAGCATGGGCGACGGCACCTATACCATTCACTCTAAGCTCAACGGAGCTTTCTGCTGGGATGTCAGCGACGCCTCTTGGGATGACGGTAAAAAGGTTTGTCTCTATACTCAGCACAGCGGACCGAATCAGCGCTTCCGCTTTGTTCACACTTCTACCATTGAGCCTATGTCGGATTGGGGTTCAACACGCCGGGACTGTTCGGGAACGAACTGGTCGATGTGGGACGGTTCGATGAATACAAATTGGTATAATAGTGACTCGACCGATCAGTATATAAAAAGCGCTGCTGACTTCGGCGGACTGATCAGCCTTGTTGCGAATAACTACGACATGAAGGGCAAGACAATCCATCTGATGTGCGATATCAACTTGGGCGGTATCCACTGGATGCCGATCGGCATTAACGATCATTGGTTCCGCGGCAGCTTCAACGGACACAATCACGCTATCGTCGGTTTATCGCACATAAGCGGTGATGACAATGTCGGATTGTTCGGACTGGTGAATGGCGGTTCCATCTGTAACCTTGCGGTAAAAGGAACGATTAAGGGTGACGAGTGTGTCGGCGGTATAGTCGGTCGTTTGGAATCCGGACATGTCAGCAATGTTTACAGCGAGGTATACATCCAGAACGCTACGGATGATTTCGAGGGCGGAATCGTCGGCAGGGCTTCATACGGCGGCTTGATTGATCACTGTACACAGAACGCTGTCGTTAATTCCGATGACAAAGATCCGGAACGCGGCGGCATCGTAGGTCACAGTGACGGCTTCATCCGCTATTGCGTCAATAAAAAAACGGTCAATCATAATTATGATTGCGGCGGCGGTATCATTGGTAAGCTCAGCGGCGGTATTGTGGAATTCTGTGCCAACCACGGCACGGTCGGCGGCGGCGGAGACTCCGAGCGCATTGGCGGCATCGTCGGCGAGATGACAGGAGCCGGCGTCGTATTAGGCTGCTATAACGACAGTAAGATTTTCAGTACCGACGACGACTATATCGGCGGCATATGCGGCAGAGTTGAACTTGATTGGCGTGTGATTTGCTGTATCAACGACGGCAGAGTTTTCGGCGATGATCAGATCGGCGGAATCTGCGGTGAAGGCAGACCGATAAAATGCCTGAATATGGGCGTCGTGACAGGCGACGAAGAAGTCGGCGCCATAAGCGGAAACGCGAAATCAGATACTCCGTACTGCTATGCACTGGCATATTCCGCCGCATCTCTCAGCGGAAAAGCAGGTGATCGCGCAAGCTGGGTTAACTCACCTGTGATTCTCTCCGGAAAGACTTGCTATGAGATGAATCTGGACCCCGTTACTTACGAAACATACGGTATCACATCTCCTTTGTCGCAGAATATCGGCTCCGACCAGTGTCCTACCTTCGGTTCTTCACGCGTAACGAAGAGCGGCGACGATTATTCTAACGACGGCTATCACGTTACGGCGGAATGTGAAAGAGGTTACGGCAGTGTAGAGGGCGTCGGAGATTATCAGAAGGGCGAGACGGTCAAGCTGACCGCAAAGCCGGCCGCCGGCTGCGTTTTTGACCACTTCGAGGTCAAGAGCTCCGAGGACAGCCACAATTGGACCGGCTACAACGGCTCAAAATACGATTACCCGACCGTATCAACCAAAACATATAAAGATAAAACAATTACTCTGACAAACAATATTACGAAGAGCTATACCGTGAAAGCGGTGTTTAAGATATTTGATGAAACGCCGAGCGATATGAGGGTAAACGTAAAGCTCGAGCTCGAGTGCGTAGACGACGCAGGCGGCTGGAACAGCGATATTCTCCCGATTAATTTGATTGATTCTACGGGTGTGACGCATCGCTGGGAAGCAAACCGCAATAACCTGGATGATGAGGGAGAAAAAATCAGCCATGAATTCTATCTTGGCTCGGCAAGTCCGGTGGCAGTGGAGGTTATGCCTGACTTCGGCGGCGGTATAACCTTCCGAAGCTACGGTCTGAAAGCCAGAATGTGGGTTAACGGAAGCGGAAAAGCGATTGAAAGCAGTGATGTTACAATTCGCTCGTGGCCGTTTGTGTCATCCAAGAGCGGCGGCGACTATATGAACATTTCCTTTGAAAATTCAGGAAACTCGACCGTCGGAGGCACTGCCTACACCACCTGCAAGGATGCATGGAACAAAGCAAAGACCAACTCGTCTCTGACAATTCGACTTGAAAGTGTATGGCTGCTCGACGGTGTTCTTGAGCTTAACAGCGGTCAGACTGTAAATCTCGATCTTAACGGCTATCCTATCATTCGCACCATCAAAAAGACACAAGACGACGGCGAACTGTTCAAGATTAACGAAGGAGCGACGCTCAATATTTCCGACTCCACACCTTCGCGTAAAACTTGTGAGAGCTTCCCGGGCGGAAGTATCCAGGGCGGAAGAAGCGACAACACCGGCGGACTTATCGAGTGCAAGGGCAAGCTCAATATGAGCAAAGGTACTCTCTACAACGGCGGCACAACCGATAAGGGCGGCGCTGTCAAGCTCAGCGGTTCTGCTACAGCAAGTCTTAAAGGTGTGCTTATCTCTAACTGCTGGACGGATAAGGCGACCTTCTATGATAACGACGGCGGCGCAATTTATATGAAAGACAAAGCTACGGCTTCGCTCGATGACTGTACAATTCGCAACTGCCGCGCTTATGATTTCGGCGGAGGTATCTATCTTGAAGACAAGGACAACCGCCTGAATTGCAAGAACGTTAATATCATTGCCTGCAGAGTTGATGATAATCAGGGCGGCGCTGTCTATCAGGATGAAGGCGAGACCAATTGGAACGGCGGCAAGATTTTAAGTTGCCGTGCGTCAGAGGACGACGGCGGCGGCTTCTACCAGAATAATGGTAAGGTCTATATAGAGAATGTTAGTTTTGAGGAGAATTACTCCGAGGACAACGGCGGCGCGTTCTATTCCGATGTGGATGATGGTATGTGGTTAATCAACTGTACCTTCAAACGCAACAAAGTCGAAGACGACGGCGGCGCGGTTTATATTGATGAAGAAAATACGTACTTTGAGAATTGCTCCGTTACCTCGAACACATCAGGTGATAACGGCGGCGGAATTTATGTCTCACGCTCCGGCTCCGTAGGCTTTGCCGGCAAAACTGTCATCCGAAACAACGACGGCAACGGAACAAAGGATAACCTCGTTTTGGGCAGCAGTGCGTATGTACATGACTACGGTTTGGAACCCGGCTCGGAAATCAGGCTCCGCAGCGAATCCGACGGAAACGCAAAGCTCGGAGGAAGCCTGTCGAGCGATTATCAGCTTAAGCAATACTTCCGCGCCGACTACGGCAAACTGGAACTGACTGAAACTAAGAACGTAAACACCGAATTACGCGCGTCAGTCTTTTCCGGCGGAACAATAGCACTTATTATAGGAGCGGCGTTAATTATTGCCGCGTGTGTGGGCGGATTGATCTATGTCCGCAGAAAGCGGAAAGGAGGAACACAATGAAAAACTTCAGACGTTTTATTGCGACGGTAGCTTTTGCGCTCGTGATATGTATGTTTATCAGCAGCGAGCCGTTTCAGATGGTATCCGCCGTAACAGGTCAGGACCTTGTTGCATCGAAGCAGTATCTGAAAGAAGTCAAGATGTTCTATGGCAGGACAAAGGAAGCTGCGAAAACCGCCTGTGAAAAGGAAGGTTTTGTTTTCTGTCCTACAGATTTGAATAAAGGCGCTCCTAATGTAATCCGCAATGGCGATTATACCACTAAGCCCAACGCGGCTATGGGCATATATATGGGCTATAAGACTACAGAGGATAAGGGGAACGCTATTACCGATCTCACTCTGCTTGATATGAAGCACACACATTTTGAAAAAGTGGATTATCAGGAGTTTCTCGACAACCATATTGAGGATTTCAGGAACGAAGCCGCTCAGATGATGGTGCTCGTTAACGAGCTCAAAAGGCAGAAGGAAGCGGGCAGTCCGAACGCTCTGATGTCATTTGATTTGCTGAATTTGTTCTACGTCGATGACACAAAGGCTCACGACGCTGAGGATAACAAGCTTGGCAATTACCTTATAAATAAAGCGGATATAACGTTTTTTGAAAAGTTTATCCAGCGTGGTAACACAATGGTGCTTGGAAGAATAACGGATTTGCTGTGCGGAGCTTCTTCCGACTACAATCAAGACGGTACAACATGGGTTGACCGTGCAAAGGTCAGCGATGCCGCCATCCAATACGCAAACGCTACCTCAGCTACTAAAAATATGTATGACGAACAATGTCAGGATCCGGCAAAGCGATTCGTAAAGTGCATCCGTGATTTCAGCACAACATATAAAGAAGCGAAAAAGCGTTTTGACAAATACGGTGAAACGCTCGGCTATTCACAATTGAAGGGCGCTACGGAAGAAAACGGAGTTGAAAAGTTGTCGGAAGCCGGTGAGAATTGCCGTTTCCCGGAATATATTGACGCGTTGAAAACATACGCGGTGCTGGATTCCTATCCTTACGCGAAAGCAGGGGAAAAGGTTGTCAATAACGCCGCAATGCTCAACGGCGAAGGGTCAAAAGACTCCAAGAATACAGTTACAACTTATTCTAAAGACATTTCGCTTGCGGATTATATTATGGATTTGGCAAACGACAAAACTTTGGATGATCACCTCTCCACTGTTTATCCTATCATAGAGTCAATGACCTCTGCGCAGCGAGTAACTCTTACTCTTGGCGGTTTCGGTGTGCTTGTTGAAGGCTTGTACCAGTCGAAGGATTACGTCGCAAACCGCGACGAAGCCATAAATAAAGCAATGCAAAAGCTCAAGAGCGTCGGCACCGCAGACGGCAGAGTGTATATTTGGTCCGGAATGGATAAATCGCTCTTCAATAAGAAAGTTGTTGAGACCAACGCGGCAAAGGAAGCGAAGTCATCCGGAGTTGATTATGACAATTCAATAAATGAGGCAGCTCGCAAAGAACAGAATAACCTGCAGAGTATCCTTAATGTTGTGGATTTGTGTACAATCGGTTACAGTGGAGTTGTGACGATAGCATCCGCCATTCTTGGAAATACTCTTTGGAAAATCGGAACGAATATTATCACCACTGCAGCCATAAAGCTTGCGGAAGGATTAATCGGAACCGGAGGCTTGTTTGCGAGTTATGCGCTCGGCGGCGTGTTATGCGCGTTGCAGGTGCTTAACATTATCGCGATGGTTGTCGGCCTTGTCTTGCTGATTTATAACATACTTCAGTGGACGGGCGTGTTTGACCAAAAAGAACCAATTGATTACACTGAGATTCCCGACGCCGTTATGGATGTCCGGCAAAGGACGGAAGGTACATTCTCCGTGCGTTATGATTCGGTAAAGAGTAACGCAACCAAAGAGGTGTTACTCGGCGACGAGAATGAAGTCGGGACAGTTGGGGCTAGATTAAACACCGGAACTATCAACGTCCAGGATATTTCAACCGATTACGCCGAGCTGACCGCTTACCAGGGCATATTAGACCGATGGATGGCAATGTATTATTCCACAGCTCCGGCGGCAGGCGATCCTATTGAGGTTGTAAGCGGCAAAGAACCTTTTATTACGCAGGACAATTACCGTTCACCCGACGGATACCGTCCTTTGTCGCTCATTATCGGCACCACAGCTGCGAATGTTAACGATATTGAAATATTTGAACAGAAGGGCTCACCGCTGTATGTGTTCTTCCCGGGCAAAAGCGTCGGTCTGGCAACCGGAGAGATTATCAAGGATACCGGAACATATATTACAAAGGTTCGTCTTTCCTATGCCGAGAAAAAGGAGGACGCAATCAATCTCCTGAAAAAAGGAGAATACGAATATTTTGACACTAACCTCACTCCGTATAAGGGATATACATATCTCGGCTATCAACGCGGAGGCATTAAAAGTGCCTTGAGGGATATACGAATCGCAAATTCCAGTGCAAACACCATAGTATTCGGAGGCGCAAACTACGGAAGAATGGGGCAGGACGGAAAAGATTCCACACCTGACGGTTTGGCACTTTACGCAACCGCTAAACCCTTTGCCGGTTCGCCGATTGTTTCTCTGTCAATTCAGAATAAGAGACTGGAGTCCGGCAACGGCATGGAGCCTGTGTGCCTGTTCAGCGGCGGCAACGCTGTGGATGTCGGTCAGATGTGGAAGGATAACATCTGTACAACTCCTATTGAAGACACTTATCAGTTCTTCTCAGGACGTGCTTTTAACACCTATAATGTGTCGAGCAAGTCTTATTCCCATGAATTTATTAGTGAGGACGATCCCTCGAAAGGTCTCTATCTTTATTTCCAACCGAAGGAACAATTCAAATCCACTGACAAGGACGGCAAGCCGGCTCAGCGCTATATCGGCGGCTTCTCCTACTTCCTCGCCGGCGATAAAGATACGACCGACAACCGCTTCGGTTCCAATTATACATTCATGCAGAACTTCGCCAAGGAAAACGGCTTTGAGCTGTTGAAGGACGGCGACAGTCCGGTGCGTATGATGTCGGATTTAGCCGGAGAAATGACAATGGCGACTACTTGGCGCGATGTAGGCGGTTATCCTGTGGATACCTATAATTTCGATCAGGTCCACACAATTTACGGTAATGCCGTTTTTGCTGACGGAGACGGCGGCTTGACGCACGGATTTGGTTTCTCAAAGCGAGGTGACATTGTATATAGCCGTCTCACACGTGAGAAGGAGAAGATGATTTATCACACTGCCATGTATTTCGGCGTGTCGTACACCTATAATCCGTACCGTGCTATTACAGGTCTCACCGGTTTGACTACCCTATATACCGAAACTTCAAAACAAATTAAATACACCGGATTGAGTACTCCGGCGGGCACATTCCAGGCGTGCAACGTCAGCGTCCAGGGATCTCCGATGATGTCTCCGGGTATTTCAGCAGGATATTATAGTCCTAATACAATGTATTTCCCGCTCTATACCAACTATGAGGCAAAACAAAAATCCAACCTCAGTTGGATGACGAAAAAAGAGACCGAAATTCTTTCGCGCTATCTTCTTACCTCAGGTCCGCGCGATGGTATATCTCCTCTGAAGGAGAACGATATCAAGTTCAGCACGCAGGAGAAACCCGGCAATATATCGGGCTATGTACCTCTTTGTGATTTGCGTACTCCCGGCGACTATGAACATCCGATGAATTTTGCGCTGGATACTACTAACAAGGGTTCAAAGTATCTTTATATCTATCTTGCCAAGAACGCCGGCGGAAGGCCGGTTGAGCGCGAGGAGATTAAGGGAGAGGACGGTACAATTACTCAAACCCCCAAGAATATCAGCATTAACAACGAATATACTGCCAAGACATATGTAGCAGCGGTGTTCTGCGGAGTAGGCAGAAACCCCGATGAAGCAATCGCAAAGCTTTACGAGAACGCTTCCGGTCAGTGGCAAGCTCTTGCTCAGGAGCATGATGATATTCCTGCCAATCCGATGGTGACGGAGTTCGATGAAATCATTCCTATAGACCTCTCGTCAGAGCACGAGTGGTACAAACTCCACTTCAACGACACAAATGTCAGTAAGCTGAAAAACGGTGATTGGGTTCGCGGCAACGAGATGGCATACTACCGCTGGGAAGGACACAAAACCTTTGATTGCCTGGGAGAAATGGGAGATCAAAAAACCCCTGATGATTATGAAAGGGACTTCAAGTGCGCTTACATGGGAGTTGTGCGTACCAACATAAAGTCAGAGGCAGCCTACGGTATGGTAAAATACTATACCGACGCAAAAACTGCTCCAACCACTCTGAACTGCGGTTCCACCAAATGTGCGCTTGCGGGCGGCCCTGTTGATTCTCCCGAGGGCAAATATTTCCTGTATTATTCAACAAACTCAGGTACCGCAAGCTATAATGCTCCGATTACAAGACTTGAGGTCAGCGATGATATATTCATCAACGGTTACAATACATCGTTCACAGTAAGTGAATCCGACAGAACGGATAACAAGCTGCCTCAGTACGGACAGCTGCGTATGCGCACGGATGAACACAAATACATCCATCTGGGCTATGACCGCGCTGAGCTGCCGTATTACGAGCAACTTTACCTCGGCGTAGGAAAAACAAAGGCAGAAGCATTTACCGATATGATTGGTACAACAAACGCTTATGCTGCTATGGATGTTAACTGTAACTATAATTCTCAATCTAATCAGTGGATTGCTATCGGTTATCGACGCACAAATATTTTGAAAAACGCAATCCGGGATGTATTCCTCTACCAAGGCGATAATCCGCCCGATGTGATAAACATAAAAGGCGGATATATGGAGAATGTGATAGAGGAAGAAGAGGAAAAGGAAAAGATTCTCACCGATGAGGATTTGAATCTTGACATCGATCTTGATGATGAATATCTTGACATTGATCTTGATGATTCTAATGAAGATACAGATTCAGAAGATAATACAGAAGAAAATACAGAAGAACAGACAGAAGAACCGGCAGAGGAAAAGCCTCTGTACATTCCCTACCGGGAAGAGGAGTCGGACGAGGAAGGCGTACCCTACAGGCTCGTCAAGCATAATCTGAAATCCGGCTCGGAAATTGTCTCGCTCAACAAGGGTAACGGCGGTACAAAAGGACTTTATCTCTATTATACCAAGGCTCCGTTCTACCGTGATATGTCGGCAGAATCCGAAGTAACTCCGATAACCAATATTTGCTTTACCTACGGCGATATTTCACCGAGATACGCGACCGCCGAAGATTTTGCGGCTGTATTTGAGCGCAGCTATTACGCAAAGCTTAAGTGCGACGTAACATTGTATAAAAATCCCATTTGGGAGTGCGTATTGGGCGTAGAAGGCTCGCCGGCTAACTGGAATCTGACCGGCGAAGGCGCTACACGCTTCTCGCTGAACAGGGGCGTCCGACCGGGCTTGGGCGGCAACAGCTGGAACAATCCTGCCGATCCGCGCGTTTATATGTATGTTGACAGGTCTGACAGCGATTCAGAGAAGGTTTATCAGATTCGCGAAAACGGAAGGCTTCCTGAGTACGGCTATTACAGCCCCACGAGCACATTCGGCTATATCAAGCAAGTTCAATAATATCACCAAGAGTATTATTTATAGTCTAATCTTTATAAAGGAGAATGAAAAATGAAAAAATCAATTCCATTTAGATTACTATCCGTTCTGTTGGTGATAGTATTAACTGTCACCATGTTCACCACGGTCGTAAGCGCCGCGGAGAGCAACGGCGGAAAGTATATCAAGGACGTATTCGTCGCATACGGCAAGAAGAAGGCAGACGCTGATAAATGGCTCAAGGAACATGGCTGGCAGCCCTTTGCCGATCTCAACGAAGGCAAGAACTCCAAGGCTAAGACCGACGCCGTTGCGGTGCTCGGTATTAAGCGTACCAACAAGGCGAGTGAAGCTATCACCGATATGGCTACAATGTTTATGAAGGGCGGCTACAGCTTTGACGCCTATGAGAATCTTTTAGCTCAGAAAAAGGCTGACATCAATGAGTTCATCAACAGCTTTGTCCCGGCGCTCAAGGAGTATCGTATCAATTACGCAGGCAAAGGCAGCAGCGGCGGCAAGAAGCGCGCCAAGATGGCTCGTGACCTGCTCAACAAGTTCTATGACGGCGACCCCAACGACAAAGACGCTGTCAACGATACAGGCAAGCCGCTCGGTGATTTGCTCCTGAAAAGGACAAAAACCGAAATCGGCGACGAGGCGTACAACGCCCTCTCTCAGGAAGAGAAG
>CAMHHL010000041.1 GCA_946184925.1 uncultured Clostridia bacterium
TACCTATGTGCTGACACTCCCGACTTACCGATGTGCTGAACCCGGACAGGTCGAGTAGATAGGTCGAATAGGAAAACAACGTCGTATAGCCGACCGTATCAATATGCTGCTTGCGCAGCAAGCATAGAAATATTTTCGGCGCGGCGGCGTTGGTTTTATATCCGCACTATCTACTCGACCGAAACTGTTAATTGTTAATTGTTAATTGTTAACTAAAAGTCGGGCGGGAACCCCGACTGCCAATCTCTACCCTGTTACGTGAGTACTCCTATCATGCGTTTGGTTTGAGCTAGGAGAACAGCGCCCCGAACAGCTGCGCCGCTACGGTCTTGAACGACCTTTTCTCGATGGAATTTTTCGCGGTGATTTTGCAGGATTTGAGCAGCTTTTGACCGAGGTAATAATTGACCTCACCTATAGTATCCCCGGTTTTCACCGGAGCCTTCACTTCTTTTTTCAGTTTATACTCGGTTGTAATCTTACCGGAATCGTTCCTGCCGATTACAACGCTTCCGGGCTCGTCGCAGGCGAGGTAGAGGGTTTTCTCCATGCCGTCCTTGACCTCGACGCTGTCGGAATATTCCTCCGGGAGCGAGAGCTTCTCGAGAGTGTAGTTCGCGAAGCCGTGGTCGAGCAGAACGGCGGAATCCCTGAATCTCTCGGTTCCGGAGCCGCAGCCGAGAACAACCGAAATCAGCGACAGCCCGTCGCGCTCGGCGGTTGCGCTCATGCAGCAGCCCGCCTGATTGGTCGTGCCGGTTTTGAGTCCGGTGATGCCGCTGTAGGTTCTGAGCAGCTTGTTTGTGTTGACGATCTGGGTTTTGCCGCCGCGGAGGTTATCCATCCAGATTGACGTGTAGTCAAAAATCTTCTTGTGCTTACAGAGCTCAGCCGACATAAGCGCCACGTCATAAGCCGAGGTCAGGTGCCCCTTGGCGTCGAGACCGTTGCAGTTCTTGAAGGTTGTTTCCTTCATTCCGAGGAGCTGAGCCTTTTTGTTCATTTCGGCGACGAAGGTCTCCTCGCTGCCGCAGAGAGCCTCGGCGAGCACAACCGCGGCGTCGTTTGCCGAAGCGACGGCGGTCGCCTTGATGAGGTCGTCAACGCTCATAGTTTCGCCTTCCTCAAGCCAGATGTCGGAGCCGCCCATCGAAGCCGCGTGAGCCGAAGCGGTGAGCGTATCGGTGAGCTTGAGCCTGCCGGAGTCGAGAGCTTCCATCACGAGAGTCAGCGTCATGACCTTGGTGATAGAGGCGCAGGCGCGCTTTTTGTGACTGTTCTTCTCAAAGAGCACCTTGCCCGAGTTCGCGTCCATGAGCACGGCGGCAGGCGCCGACAGCTCCGGCATGGTTCCGGACGACGCATAAGCCGGGAACGCGGTGAGCAGCAGCATTGCCGAAAGTATAATTGCAGCTATCTTTTTTATCATAATAAAACACCTCGTTCAAGCCTATGAACGAGGTGCGTGTTTTATTCATTTTTCAGCAGTTATCAATCATAATCTGCGTAATCAGGCGATTGTGAAACTACACCGCCTGCGGTGAGAGAAAAACTCTTGACAAGCTGCTCGATTTCTTCTTTGCTCATGGTGAGCAGGTTCTTCTCGGCGTCAACCTTTTTGATGTCGGTTTCCGTGCCGACGGAAAGCTCTACGTCGAAATCCGCACCGCTCTGAGCGAGAACCGGAATGCTCTCGGAATCAAACGACAGCGTGATTGTTTTTCCGTCGTTCTTATAGCCGCCGGAGAACAGCTCATGCCCGGCGCTCTTGAGTGAAAACTTCTGCTTGTCTTTATCAAGAACGAGTGTGCCGGAGCCATTCAACGCGCCGCTGAGCTCGAAGGTATAGCTCAGCTCTGAGCCCTTTGTCTCGCGGTAGTAGCTTGCGGAAAGAGCCTTGCCCTCGCTCGGAGTAAAATCAACGTCGATTCTGAACTCGGGGTCGCGTGAGAAGCTGATTACAAGCTTCGCGGAATTAGGTCCGTCCTTTACGTCAAATGCAATTCTGGCGATTTCGTCGTTCTGAGTGTTGACATAGGCTGTATATACAAGCAGCGTATTGTCGTTGAAGTTGTCAGCGCTTGAAGCCAATCCGTCGAGAGCGTTTTCCGCGTCATCGTTATTATCGAAAACGGTGTCATCCATAAGCTCTCCGGCAATATCGCTTATCTCGCCGGCAAGACCTTTGAGCGCTTTCTTGTCGAAGGTAAACTCGATTTTTCTGGCGGAAACGTCCTTGCCGTTGACAGTGATTGTCTCGTCGGCGGTCTCAACCTTGCCGTACTCGTCAATCGCCTTCTCGAGCTTTTCGCGCGCTTCCTCAAATTTCTTCATAGAATCGTCGGTCAGCACATAGTTGTTATACATATTTTCATATGAATCGAGGAAATCGTCGAGCTGTTCCTCAGTGATATTGAGAATATTATCACCGCTCGGCGAGAACGCGGACTTCTTGATGTCCTCCCTGAGATTGTTCAGGTTGACATAAACCGAATCCTTCGCGCCCATCATCTCATATGAAGCGGCAATTTTGTCGGAGTTCGAGTACAAATCAACAATGATGTCGCCGGCGGTGGGGATTTTGCCGTTGAAGCTCAGCCCGATCTCCTTCTTTGCGGTGTCGCGCTGAAGCTTGAAATCAGCGTTGACATCCTGCCCGTTTATCGCTCCGTTAAACTTCATGCCGAGGGAGAGCTGATTGTCATTCTTCTTGAACATTCCGGCGATGGGGCTTTCCTCAACAACCTTGTCGGCGTAGTTTTTGATAGCCATAACGCTGTAGGTCGCCGGGTTGTTTTTTATCATCATTCCTTTTACGATGAAAACACCGGCTACAATCGCCGCCGCTATAACAAGCACGGCAACGATGAGGATAACAACGTTTTTCTTCTTGCTGAAAAAGCCTTTCTTCTTTGGAGCTGCCGGCTCCGCGACAGGATAAGGCTCCGTGACAGGCTGAGAGAACGTCTCAGCCGGGGCGGTCTGAGCGGTCGGCTCAGCCGGTACGGTGAGCTTTGAAAAATCAAAACCGCAGTTTCCGCAGAAATTGCTTGTTTCGTTCTTTGGCGCTCCGCATTGTGGACAATTCATAATACATCTTCCTTTCCATATAATGAAGCCGCGTAGGCTTGCGGGTTTATTATATCCTATTTTCTGCTAAAATGCAATACAAGAAAGTGCGCGCGCAGCATGCAACCGGGCGGAAAACATAATAGTTTTACTTTATAGCAGCTTATGTTATTGTTGTTATCAGTTATCCTGCGAATAAGTTTATTATTTTGCAGCGTTACAGAACAGCTTACTATAAAGTGAAAACGGCGCAGGATAAACCTGCGCCAAATCGCACTAATTCTGAGCCGCGAGAGTAGGCTGGGAAGCGCCGTGCTTGTACGGAATGCAGAACGCAACCGTAACGGCGTGGTCGCCGACGCGCTCAAGGTTGGTGAGCAGCTCGATGAAGATTGTGCCCGCCTCGGCGCTGCACTCGCCTCTCGAAAGCCTGCGGATGTGGTTCTGTCTGAACAGCTCGCAGTACTCGTCAATCTGATCCTCGGTAGCAAGAACCGCCTCGGTGAGCTCCGGATCCTTGCTCTGATTGGTGAACATATAGAAGCTGTCCTCGAGGATTTTGCGAACAGTCTCGCAGAGAGTTTGCAGCTCCTTCTTAGCGTCGGGAGTAAGCGTTGCTTCTCCGTTAATCAGCTTTTGAGCCGCCTCGCACATATTCTCGCTTCGGTCGCCGATGCGCTCCAAATCCTGGATCGCGTTGTACATCGCGCCCATAACCTTTCGGTCGTAGTCGATGATGTCGAGACCGTTGATTTTTACAATATATTTGGTAATGCCGTTTGTCAGCTTGTCAACAAGCTTTTCGTTCTCATAGACGCGCTCGATAGCCTTTTTGTCGCCGTTGAGAACCGCCTCGAGAGCCATGTCAAAGCTTGCTCTGGCAAGTCCGGCGAGACGCGCGCACTCCTTCTCGGTCTGCTGAACAGCCATAGGCGGAGTGGTGAGAATACGCGGGTCGAGGTAGACGGTGATTTCGTCCTCCTTCTCCTCCTTGTCGCGGATGATAAGCTTGGTGAGCTTGATGAGAAGTCCCGAAAACGGCAGGAAGATTATGGTACGAGCCACGTTGAAGGTGATATGAACAGCGGAAATCTGAGCCGCGGTATTGCCCGTGAGGAGCGATTCAAACAGCTTCGTCGGGGACGCGCTCGTGAGGTCGAGCCCCCACCATACGCCGGTGAGGAGCAGCGCGGCGAGGAAGCTTGTCAGGAAGTTACAGAAGGCAACCTGCTTGCTCTCGCGGTTTGCGCCTGCGGCGGAGAGGAACACCGGCATACACGCGCCGACGTTCATGCCGAAGATGATATATATACAGTTGTCGAGATTCACAACGCCGCCCATACCGAGCGCCATGAGAATACCGACGGAAGCGGACGAACTCTGGATAATGCCCGTGAAAATCATTCCGACGAGCAAGCCGAGCAGAGGATTGGACATTCCGACGACCATGTTTTTGAACACCTCGGACTCCTTGAGGAAGCCGAAGTTGTCGCTCATCAGCGACATGCCCTGAAACAGAATACCGAAGCCTGCGGCGATCTGACCGTAGTACTTGTAGTTGTTCTTCTTGGCGAAGGTGATGACAGCCGCGCCGGCGAAAGTAAAGATAGGAACTATCGCCTTGATGTCAATCGAGAGAAGAAGCGAGGTCGCGGTTGTACCGATTTTGGAACCGAAGAGGATTCCCACCGACTGATAGATATCCATAAGTCCGGCGTTGACAAAACCGACTACCATTGCGTCCGTTGCAGACGAGCTCTGGATAACCGCGGTAACAAGGAGACCGACAAGCATAGCGATGAACTTATTGCTGGTTATTTTCTCAAGCAGGGTTCGAAGCTTTGAGCCTGCGGCGAGTTCGAGACCCTCGCCCATCAGCTTCATACCCATCAGGAACAGTCCGAGACCGCCCAACACGCTGATTACGCTGAAAATATCCATAATTCCTCCTGAATTATACCACTATTTCATTTTATTTTCGACGAAAACTTTCAAGTTTCACCATTTTATATGATAATATACACAAAAGCAAATAATATTCTAAAAAGGAATTTTGTTAAAATATTTCTCACTCTGAGATTTCGTCAGATTTCTACGCCTTTCTCCTTTGGCAGAGCCGGGTCAACATAGAGCGTCTTATTGTTTGTGAAGATAACCATGCCCGGCTTTGCGCCGTTCGGCTTTGACACATACTTTATCAGGGTGTAATCGACCGGGACGTTGGTGCTCTCCCTCGCTTTGCTGTGGTATGCGGCAATGCGCGCCGCTTCGAGGACGGCGGTATCGGAGATTTCTCTGCCGTCGGTGAGGACAACGGTGTGTGAGCCGGGAATGTCCTTGGTGTGGAACCACACGTCGCGGTTACCGGCGGTTTTGAGCGTAAGTGTATCGTTCTGGCGGTTGTTCCTGCCGACGAGAACACGGAAGCCGTCGGAAGTGCTGTATTCAAGCGGCGGAAGCTGCGCCGGCTGCTTGCGGACGGAGCGGTTGCGCTTTATATAGCCCTGCTCCATGCACTCGAGCCTTATCTGGGCGAGCTCCTTCTCGCTTGTCGCGCGCGAGAGCAAATCTCTGAGCGATTCAAGGTAAACAAGCTCGTCCTCAGCCTTCTGTATCTGAACCGTGAGCACCTGTTGAGCGGTTTTCGCCTTGTTATAGTCCTTGTAGAACTTCTGGGCGTTTTGCGCCGGGGAAATTGCCGGGTTGAGCTTTATCTCAAGCGGAGCGTTATTCTCGTCGTAGAAATTCTCGACCGTCACGCTCTCGGCTCCGCGCTCAATGCGGTAGAGGTTAGCCTGGAGCAAATCGCCGCGGATTCTCAGCTGTTCGCGGTCGGCGCACTCGGCGAGCTCACGCTTCTGGATATTTATCTTGTTGGTTGTGCGGTGAATCAGATTCTGCAACACGCGCGCGAGGTCAGCCGCCTTGACGCGCATTCTGTCGATGGAATCGCGCTCGATATAAAAGCTGTCAAGCAGCTCGGAAAAGCTCTCCCTGCTCCTGCACTCTCCGAGGGAGCCGTACTGCTCAATCGGAATGAACGCGGTGTCAAACGGCTTGCTGTCGCCTGAATGATAGAGCATAACCGGCGTTCCGGAGTTGGTAAGTACCAAGTCGGCAAGACGCGCGATTTCATCGGCAAGTCGCGACCTGTCCTCCGCCGAAAGAGTTTTGTTGCTCGCGTCAAAGCCCCGGAGCACCTTGTGCTCGAGCTCGCGGCAGATTATCGGCGAAATTCCCTGAACCGCGCCGAGGATTGCCTTGTTGAGCGGTTTTTCGTCCGGGGTGGAGATGATTTTTTCAACAACCTTTTCAGGCTCTGTCAAAAGGATATTCAGTTTGTCCTGCGGCTCGGGGAGCTCATATTTCAGCCCCGGGAGCACGAGACGCTGCGACGACATCGTGAGGTCAACGCGCTTGAGAGCGTCGATAATCAGCCCGTCGCCGTCAACGAGAATAACGTTGCTGTACTTGCCCATAATCTCGACAACAACGGTGATTTGAACCCTGTCGCCGAGCTCGTTGAGACAGTCAAAATCCATGCTCACGATTCTGTCGAGCCCTGCCTGACGGATGTCGGTAAGCTTTCCGCCGCCGAGACGCTTGCGCATCAGCATGCAGAGCATCGGCGGGGAAGCCGGGTTCTCGACGCTGTAGGACGTAAAATGCAGGCGCGGAGAATTTGCGCGAGTCGAGATAAGCAGCCGTTTGTTGCCGCTTTTTGTCCTGAGCATTATTATTATTTCGTCCCTGTTGGGCTGATAAATCTGATAGACACGCGCGCCGAGAGCCTCGTTTTTGAGCTCGCCGAGAACGTGATGGAGCATCATTCCGTCTAAAGCCATAGCTTTTTCCTTTCAAAAGCGGTCAGGGACGCGCACCGTCCGCTGACCGCTGTTACAATTATACTTTTTAATTAAACAATCTTGCTGCCGTTGCCGATTGCGTTGTCAACCGTAATCAGCGTAAGGCTGTCGCCCTTTTCGGCAGAAAGTATCATACCCTGGCTCTCAACTCCGCAGAGCTTGACGGGCTTGAGGTTAGCGACGAACAGAACCTTCTTGCCGACGAGCTCCTCGGGCTTGTAATACTGAGCGATTCCGCTGACGATTGTTCTCTCGCCGAAGCCGTCGGCGAGCGTGAACTTGAGCAGCTTTTTGCTCTTCTTGACCTTTTCGCAGGCGAGAACCTCGCCCACGCGGATATCGGACTTTCCGAAGTCGTCAATCGAGATTTCAGGAGCAATCGGCTCGGTGACCTCGGCTTCAATCTCGGTGATTGACTTGTCGGCGGAAGCCTTCTGCATCGCGTCAATCTCGGCATAGAGCTTTTCGGGGTCAATGCGGACAAAGAGCGGAGCCGCCTCGCCGAGAACGGTGCCGGGCTTGAACGCGCCGAACTTTTCAAGGCTGTCGTAGTCCTTGACGTCGCAGTTAATCTGCTCTAGAATCGCCTTGTGAGTGTCGGGCATGAAGGGCTCAATCAAAACCGCGATGTAGCGGATTCCCTCGAGAAGGTTGTAGAGGACAGTGCCGAGACGCGGCTTCTGAGCCTCGTCCTTGGCGAGAGCCCACGGTGTTGTCTCGTCGATATATTTGTTGCAGCGCTTGGCGAGGTTGATGACAGCCTCGAGAGCGTCGCTGATGTGGAACTTGTCGATGCATTCGTCAACCTTTTTAACGGTATCGCAGCAGAACTGCTCGAGCTCCGAATCAACAGCCTCCCTGACGGCAGGTTCCTGAACGGTGCCGCCGAAATACTTCTTGTTCATCGCGATTGTGCGGTTGACGAGGTTGCCGAGTGTGTTCGCGAGGTCGGAATTAAATCGCTCGATAATTGTATCATATGTTATTGAGCCGTCGCTCGCGAAGGGCATCTCGGAAAGGAGATAGTATCGCACGGCGTCAACGCCGATAAGCTGCGCGAGAGCGTCGGCATAGATAACGTTGCCGCGGCTCTTACTCATCTTGTCCTCGCCGAAGAGGAGCCACGGATGACCGTAGACCTGCTTGGGGAGCGGCTCGCCGAGAGCCATGAGCATAATCGGCCAGTAGATTGTGTGGAAGCGCACGATGTCCTTGCCGATGATGTGAGCGTCGGCAGGCCAGTACTTTTTATACTTCTCGGAGCTGCCGTCCGGGTCATAGCCGAGACCGGTGATATAGTTTGAGAGCGCGTCGAGCCATACATAGACAACGTGCTTGTCGTCAAAGTCAACCGGGATTCCCCACTTGAAGCTTGTGCGCGAAACACAAAGATCCTGAAGTCCGGGCTTGATGAAGTTGTTGAGCATCTCCTTCTTGCGGCTTTCGGGATAGATGAAGTCGGGGTTGTTCTCGATATGCTCCTCGAGCTGCTTCTGATACTTCGAGAGCTTGAGGAAATACGCCTCCTCCTTCATGGGCTTTACCTCGTTGCCGCAGGTGGGGCACTTGCCGTCTACGAGCTGGCTGTCTGTCCAGAAGCTCTCGCACGGTGTGCAGTAGAGACCTTCGTAGCTGCCTTTGTAGATATCGCCCTGCTCATAGAGCTTTCTGAATATTTTCTGCACAACTCTCTCGTGGTCGGGGTCGGTTGTTCGGATAAATTTGTCGTAGGATGTGTTGAGAACGTCGCAGATAGCCTTGATCTCGCCTGCAACCTTGTCGACATACTCCTTGGGCGTGCAGCCCTCAGCCTGAGCGTAGGTCTCAATCTTCTGACCGTGCTCGTCGGTGCCTGTCTGGAATAAAACGTCATAGCCCTGCATACGCTTATAACGGGCGATGGCGTCGGTGAGAACAATCTCATAGCTGTTGCCTATATGCGGCTTGCGCGAGGTGTACGCAATCGCCGTAGTGATATAATAGGGCTTTCCCTTGCAATTTTTACACATTTCTATCACTCCATAAATGAAAAAATCTCAGATACAGTCAGTATACCACACATTGATACAAAAAATCAATTGCAAAGGGAAATTTTGCCGCTTTTTTCAGCACTTGCAAACTTATGCGCCAAAACACTTGACAAAGTGAACCATTCGCGCTATAATATACACACTGAACGAAAGATATCGCGGAGTAGAGCAGTTGGTAGCTCGTCGGGCTCATAACCCGGAGGTCGCAGGTTCAAGTCCTGTCTCCGCAACCAGTATGAGTGTTCATAACGGGTTTAGGTTATGGACACTCTTTTTTGTTTAGTTAAGAAAGCGGGAAAACAATTGAAAGAAAAGAAAATAAAAACCAGCGATTTGATTCGAATTAGTAATCTAATTGAAACTCTGGAAGAGAGTTTTGAAAACCCTAAAAACCAATGGTGCTTTCTGCATTTTCTTGAGAAAACGCTCAATGGATCCGCAGATGGTTATGTTAAGGATTGTCAAGAAATATATTTCGATAAGGAAGACGGACATTTTCACAGCCGGTTTAGTCATTATAATGGCGGGAACATGTTTGATCAGCACACTTGGGGCAATTCCTTTTTATCTTCCGTAGAGCTGTTATCTGCGATGAATAACGAAAAAAGTAGGCTGCGTTCAATTTACTGTTATGAGGATGATGCAACATTTGAAGCGGATTTTAAGAAATTAACGCAAATGCTAATCGGTTGGGAAAGAATCAGATAATATGCGAATTCCACCTGTGAATCTGTCTTGAACACTCGCGCCAGTATGAGTGTTCATAACGGATTTTGGACACTCATTTTTTATTTATTTTCATCCGGTTTGTATGTAGTGAGCAGGTATTGTGCCTGCTCACTTTTTTCTTATGCGGACTTTGCTGTGGAGATATACTCCACGTCTACGCCCTTTCGGGTGTTTGCTTTGTAGTTTTCGTCCTCTGATGACGGCAGCTCTAAATAGCCGACAAATCAATAAAGGTTTTACATAGATTTTACATGGCGATTATTGTAGAATTTACAAGGTTAATTTATAATTAAGGCAACACCGCACAATTCAAGGCGCACGGCTTGCTTGAATATTATTCCGTCAGTTTGCCCAAAAAATCTCGGCAAGGCGTCAGCCTTACCTTGATTTATTTGTACAACCTGACGAAAAATCTTGCTGCGCAATCCGCACACCTGAATTATGCGGTATTGCCTTAACATAGAAAACGGAGGATAGATTATGCTTATTTACATTTTGGAAGATGATGAGAATATTCGTGAGATCGAGAGCTATACACTGCGGACAAACGGATATGAGACGGAGGACTTCGACACGCCGCAAGCATTTTACAACGCGCTTACCGAAAAAAAGCCCGACTTGATTATCCTCGATATTATGCTGCCCGGCGAGGACGGCTTGACTGTTTTGAAAACGTTAAAAGCCAATAACGCCTATGCGGAAATCCCTGTCATTATTATCTCTGCCAAAACAACCGAGCTTGACCGCGTAAAGGGGCTTGACCTCGGCGCGGAGGATTATCTGTGCAAGCCGTTCGGCGTTATGGAGCTTGTCAGCCGCGTTAAGGCAAGGCTGAGAAGGCTCGATAAAAAAGAGATTTACAGCTATTGCGGAATTGAATTGTCCGACGGCGAGCGGACGGTTTTTTCGGACGGCAAAAAGGTTGAATTGACCTATAAGGAATTTGAACTGCTTAAGCTGCTTATCGGCAAACCGAAAACTGTTTTTACACGCGAAGCTATTCTCGGCAGCGTTTGGGGCTATGATGATAACCTGGGCAGAACGCTGGATATGCACATCAACACCCTGCGCAAAAAGCTCGGTAGTAAGGGCAGATACATTATCACTGTCAGGAATGTAGGCTATAAGCTGGAAAAGGAAGAAAAAGATGAAGCGTAAATTAATACTGAGCATGTTTTATATGGGGCTCATCGCCGCGTTGGTCAGCATAATTGCCACGGTGTTTGTGTATCAAAACACCATGCGCGGCGAGGTGCGTGATAACCTGAGAGAGGAACTGCGACTGCTGAAAATAAGCTATCCAAAGCTGCAAACGGCTAACGAGCTGATGGATTTTAACACTGATGATTTACGAATTACCCTGATAGACAACGGCGGCAACGTGATCTTTGAAAGCGACACCGACGCCAAGCAAATGAAAAATCATCTTGACCGTCCCGAAATCCGTTCTGCAATTCAAAACGGCTTCGGCAGCGATTATCGCTTGTCCTCTACACTCGGCGTGGAGGATTACTACTACGCGGAAACGCTCGGCGACGGCAATATTCTCCGCGTTTCTACGCAAATCAGTTCAGTGTTTTCCGTGTTCGGCAACTCCTTTTACATTCTTGTAGCTATCATTTTAGGTATTGCCGGCGTATCGGTAGCCGTTTCCATCCATACAACCAAACGAATTTTAAAACCGATAAAGGCGTTGTCAAAGTCAATCGACAGTCCCTCCTTATACGACAAGGAAACCTATCCCGAATTGGTGCCGCTGATTGAGGAAATTAAATATCAGCGCAATTTGCAGTCCGATATGCGGCAGGAGTTCACCGCCAATGTGAGCCACGAGCTGAAAACGCCATTGACCGCAATCTCGGGTTACGCTGAAATGATAGAGAATGATATTGCCAAGGGCGATGATGTTAAGCGCTTTGCCGGAAAAATCCGCACGGAAAGCAGCCGTATGCTGACGCTTATCGGCGATATCATCAAGCTGTCAAAGCTTGATTCCGGCGTCTCAAACGAAGTCAGTGACACGGTGGATTTAAAGAAAATCGCCGATGAGTGCAAGGACAGTCTTGCTGTTGCCTGCCGGGAAAAGGACATTATTATTACCATAACAGGCGAGGCTGAGCCGGTAAAGGGCAATCAGACCGAAATATATGAGCTTGTGTATAACCTGATGGACAACGCTGTTAAGTATAACCGTCAGGGCGGTAATGTTGATGTTGTTTTGTCCGGAAAAACCGTCCGTATTTCCGACACTGGAATCGGTATTCCCGAAAAGGACAGGCAGAGGATTTTCGAGCGGTTTTACCGCGTTGATAAAAGCAGAAGCAAAGCGACAGGCGGCACGGGCTTGGGGCTTTCTATCGTAAAGCACGTTGCGGAAAAACATAACGCGGTTATTACTGTTGAAAGCACCTTGAATGTGGGAACGGATATCACAGTGGATTTTGACGGAGCAAAGGTATGAGCATTTTTTTGAATATTGTATTGTTAATCATCGGCTTTGCCGGACTGATTAAGGGAGCTGATTTCTTCGTTGACGGCAGCTCCGCGCTGGCGCGGATTTTTAAAGTGCCCGGCGTTATCATCGGATTAACAATCGTTGCTATGGGAACAAGCGCTCCGGAGCTTGCGGTCAGCACATCTGCCGCTATACAAGGCGCAAACGAAATTGCGTTGAGCAACGTGGTCGGCTCAAACATTTTTAATCTGCTCGCCGTCCTCGGTGTGTGCGCGTTGATTTGTCCTATACCCATTGATAAATCCATTGTAAAACGCGACTTTCCGTTTTCAATTCTGATAACGGTTGGGCTGTTCGCCGTAACGGGAATAGGCTTGTTTTCCGGCTTTAATTTTCTTGGAACCGGTATGCTCGAAAACATCGGTATGATAAGCCGTCCGGTCGGTATCGTTCTTTTGATTGTTTTCGCCGGCTATATAGGCACACTGATAGTTTTAGCGAAAAAGAACACGACGAATGAAGAAAACGGCAAGAAAATGCCAGTGTGGAAATGTATTCTGCTGATTGCCGGCGGTCTCGCCTGCATCATTATCGGCGGACAGTTGGTTGTTGAAAACGCAAAAGGGATTGCCGCGGCGCTTGGTATGTCCGAAACCTTGATTGGCTTAACCATTGTAGCTGTCGGGACCTCGCTGCCGGAGCTGGTCACTTCTATTGTAGCGTCCCGAAAGGGTGAAAACGGACTTGCGGTCGGCAACGTTGTCGGCTCCAATATTTTCAACATTCTGTTTATTCTGGGCGTATCCGCGACAATACACCCGATTGCAGTCAACTACGCTTCCGTTATAGACCTGCTGATTCTCATTGTCGTGTCTATAGTGACGCTTATATTCTCATTGACAAAAAAGATAAACAGAGCAGAAGGAGCGGTGATGATACTGATGTATGCCGCTACGGTTGTATTTGCGATTGTGAGGTAAGAGATGGATATATTTTCAATTTTTACACTTTGCGGAGGTTTGGCGTTCTTTTTGTTCGGAATGCATGTTATGTCGCAGAGCCTTGAAAAGCTGGCGGGCGGAAAGCTTGAAAAGACGCTAAGAAAAATGACCTCTAATCCGTTTAAAAGTCTCGGCTTGGGCGCAGGCATCACGGTTGCGGTACAGTCAAGCTCGGCGGTAACGGTAATGTTAGTCGGTCTTGTAAATTCAGGTATTATGGCGCTTGATCAGACTGTCGGCGTGATTATGGGCTCAAACATCGGAACAACGCTGACCGCTTGGATACTCAGTATGGCGGGTATTGAAAGCGATAACGTTTTTATTTCGCTATTAAAGCCGGAGAACTTTTCTCCTGTAATTGCGCTGATTGGTATTGCGCTGTTTATGCTCAGCAAAAAGAAAAAGCGCCAGGATATCGGTATGATTATGCTCGGCTTTTCTGTTCTGATGTACGGAATGGAGCTGATGAAAAACGCCGTTGCTCCGCTCGCCGAAATGCCTGAGTTTCAAAACCTTCTGGTCGCGTTCAGCATTCCTATCGTCGGCGTGCTTTTCGGCGCGGTGTTCACCGGAATTATTCAATCCTCCGCGGCTTCTGTCGGCATATTGCAGGCGCTGTCTATGACGGGAACCATCTCATACCGAATGGCAATTCCTATCATTATGGGACAAAACATAGGCACCTGCGTCACAGCGCTGATTTCTTCTATAGGGGTAAACAGAAACGCAAAGCGCGTTACGGTTGTTCATATGTCATTCAACATCATCGGCACAGTGGTTTGTATGCTGGTGTTCTACGGTCTTGACGCCCTTGTACATTTCGCGTTTCTCGACAAGGCAATCAACCCTGTTGAAATCGCTTTTGTACACTCCATTTTCAACATCGTTACAACCATTATATTACTGCCGCTCAGCAATCTTCTCGTTAAGCTTGCGTATAAAATTATTCCCGACAGTAAGAACAGCAAAAACGAGGATAAAACCGTCTGGCTTGACGAGCGTTTGCTCGCGTCTCCCCCGCTCGCGACATCGCAGTGCAGACAAAAAGCCAAAGGAATGGCTAAAGTATCAAAAACAGCGTTGCAAGACGCTATCGGTATCATGTTCCGGTATGATCAAAAGATTGCCGACAAGGTTGAAGAAGAAGAGCAAAAGCTCGATACAATGGAGGACAAGCTTGCAACCTATATGCTGAAATTGTCGCAGAAGGAGCTCACTGAGGCAGACAGCAACACTATCACCGAGCTTTTGCATACGATAGGTGATTTTGAGCGTATCGGCGACCACGCGATCAATATAGTAAAAATCTCGCAGGAAATGAGCGATAGCGGTATGAAGCTTTCGGAAGAAGCAAAGGCGGATTTCGTCACGCTATTTGCCGCCATTACCGAGATTTCCGAGCTTGCCGTCAATGCCTTCAATAAAAACGATTTGGCGCTTGCCTCCAAGGTGGAACCGCTCGAAGAGGTAATCGACAAGCTGACCGCCAAAATCAAGCACAAGCATATCGAGCGCATGCAAAAGGGCTTGTGCAAGCCCGAGCTGGGCGTACATATCTCGAACCTGCTCATTTATATAGAGCGCATTTCCGACCATTATTCCAACGTCGCGGTCATCATTATTCAGACCGCCCGCGCCAATGTGTATAAGCACGATTATCTCAACGAGCTCAAAGCCGAACGCTCGCCGCAGTTCGTCGAGAGCTATAACGCGTACAAGCATAAATATCGTTTAGCTGATAGCAAATAATCCAAAATCGCCATAAACAAACGCCTGATGACTTCATCTGAAATCATCAGGCTGCTTTTATGTGTAAATCAATTCTGTATTTACTATCTCTTGCGAACTGTTGCGGATATTGTTCATTTTACGCACTCATTCCGCCGATACCGCCGAAGCCCTGACCGTCAAGTTCAGGAAGCTCATTGGGTAGTATCGGTTCAGCTGTCGGCGCAGATGAAGGTTCTTGTTGCAGACTCATTTCATATTCAAGACACTTTTGCTCAAGTAATTTAAAATCGCAACTGTTTGTTAAAAGTTTAGGATTAACTCCTTTTGTTACTGCTTCATATGTATGCAAAGCCATTCTTTCAATTTTGTCTTTATTCTTTCGACAAAAAGCTAGTTCTTTTGCGGTTCTTATTTTTCGCTTTTCTTGAGTAATATCATCAATTATTAAGGGGTTAAGGCAACTATTAGGAACAGGAATCATATAAGGGAATCTCAAAGAACCTTTATATTTTACTTTGCCTTTCGTTTTTATATCCAAGTTGAATTCTTTGTGCTTACCATACTGCGAAGACACAGGAACAAAAAATTTTACATTATATATTTCTAATACTGCGCCATAAACAAACTTAAGAGAATTTCCCGCATATTGTATGTTTGGCACGCAAGTAAAGCCTCTTGAATTCATTTCCGCTTGCTTTAAAAAAGAAATATATTCATTATCTACATAATAAAAATTAATTTTCGCAAAGCTATTTTTGGACATGTTTTTCTCCTTCGATATTTTAAAAGAAAAAAGGCGGGTACAAACCCGCCTTAATCATTTGCTTTTAGACTGCGCTTTGAAATGAGTGGCAGCGCACTCCTATCACCGGGCTGCGTTTTGAAATGAGTAGCAGCGCACTCCTA
>CAMHHL010000042.1 GCA_946184925.1 uncultured Clostridia bacterium
TTCGGATAGGAAAGGAAACACACAGCCCAAATAAGACTTTTGATAGGAGCACTCACGTAACAGGGTAGAGAGAGTAAAAGCAAAAGCGCCCGGAGGGCGCCTTCACTTTAAAGGGAGAAAAATGTATGAAAAAACACAAATAATAAGAAGATGTCGTATCTTTATCGTGATTATATCATAAACTTGCTTTGTGACAGTTTTTTGATGGTTTTTTTAAGAATAATAAAAAAATGCATGAAAGTTAGTCTATGTGAACGTTTTCTGAAAAATGTAACGTTTGTGTTGACATTTGCCGAAAACATATTATAATGTTACTAAATTAACAGGTATAGGAGGTACGGCTATGATTAAAAGAACATTCTACAACCTCCCTGCTGAAAAACGCGAGAAGATTATCGAGGTTACACGCAAGGAGTTCAGGAAAGGCAACAAGAAGAAGATTACCATCAACAGCGTAATCAAGAATGCCGGAATTTCGCGCGGAAGCTTCTATCAGTATTTTGACGACAAGCTTGACCTCGTGGAGCTTCTGACCGACGACATCATCGCCAAGGCGACGACGTTCGTCCGTGACGAGCTCACTCTCAGCGGCGGCGACATCTTTGCGGTTCCGATGAGAATCTTTGACATAATGACCGCAGGACGCGGCGACTACCGCGATATGCTGGCGCTCTCGCCGTCGGCTACAAACCAAAACAGCGGACTAATCTCCGATTATTTGCAGTACCGCTCGCACAAGCCCGAGATTATGGGTATGCTCGACGGATACATAAACAAGTCGCTCTTCCGCGACAGCTCCGAGGACAACATCGAATGCGTTGTGTTCATGCTGTTTGACGCAATCAGGGCGGCAATGCTCAACCTCAACGAGTACGGCTCGGATGTGCAGAAGGAAAAAAGCCTGCTGGCTAAGAAAATTCAGATTATTAAATCGGGCGCGGCTGTATAAGTCCGCACCTTTTTTCTATAGGCAACACCGCACACATAAATTATGCGGTATTGCCTATACTAAACGTATGAATATTTTGGTTTTTGCTTTCTCGGCTGTATTTGGGTTTTTATACTCGCTGATGATTCTTTGTCTGCTCAGGGCAGGCGGAGATTAAAACGCTGAGCCCTATCTCTTTTGCACAAAAAGTGGTAGTGCTTTTTGTGCGTTTCGCTGAAATAAAATTTTTTTGCAAAAAAATGAAACTTTTTTGCGCTTTTTCTACACTACATTAGTGAAGACAAAAATTAAGGAGGAATTTTTATGAAAAAAATCGTTTGTCTTTTAGTCACACTCGCAATTTTAATCGGGTGTGTTCCGATGGCGCTCGCCGCCGAAAAGTCGGAATTCACATATACAAAGCTCACGGACAGCACCGTGTGCATAACAGGGTATTCCGGCACGGCGACCAACCTCGTCATTCCGTCGAAGCTCGACGGCTACACTGTTACGGAATACTCAGCAAAGCTCCGGGATTCGACTATCGACGCCTTAGAGAGCGTCACCTTCCCGGATACGGTCACAAAAATCTCCGGTACCATTAACTGGGCGTACAAGCTCAAGAGCGCAAAGCTGCCGAAGAATCTGAAGATTATCCCGGCTAAAATGTTCAGCAACTGCCGTCAGCTCAAGGAACTCACGCTGCCGGAAAAGCTGAGGAAAATCGGCGCTTATGCTTTCCTCTACACAAATGTTAAAAAAATCGACCTTCCCGATACCCTCACCTACATAGGCAACTCCGCCTTTAAGGGCAGTGCGCTGACTGAGCTCAAGCTTCCCGAAAGCCTCAGGAGAATCAACGCCGAGGCGTTCAAGTACTGCGATAAAATCACTGAGCTCGTAATCCCCGACGGCGTAAGAACAATCGAGAGAGCGGCGTTCAGCGGTCTCGGCATCAAATCCGTAAAAATCGGCAAGGATGTAAAGACTATCAAGCCCAAGGTGTTCATTAACAACACTAATCTCGAGAGCATTGAGGTTGACGAAAACAACCCCTACTACTGCTCAGTGGACGGAGTTCTCTATACCAAGGATATGAAAACCCTCGTTCAGTACCCCCAGAACAAGAGCGGCGAGAGCTTCACCGTTCCCGAGAGCGTAACGAGAATCGGCGCGTGCGCGTTTACATACGCGGCAAATCTCAAGGAAGTTAAACTCGGAGAGAATGTGTACGAAATCGCTAACAAGGCGTTCAAAAGCTGCGAGAATCTGGAGAAGATTAATCTTCCCGAGTCGCTCATCAGAATCGGCGCTCAGTGTTTTAGAGGCTGCCGCAATCTTCCGTCGCTCAGCATTCCCGACGGAGTGACCAAAATCAAGGAGTACACCTTCAATGATTGTACAAACCTTTCTGAGCTCAAGCTCCCGTCAAAGCTCAGAGTAATCGAGTCGGAAGCGTTCGAACACTGCAGCGCTCTCACCGAGCTTACACTTCCCGACACTATAGAGAGCATCGGCAGCTGGGCTTTTTACTACGCCGGAATCAAAACAATAACTATCCCGAATGTTCCCGACTATATATTCAGATACTCGCTCAGCGGTATGTATTCGCTCACTGAGGTCAACCTGCTCAATCCCGACGCCGACTACACACGCTTTTTCTACAGATGGTCGAGTACCCTCGAAAACATTGAGAAGATTACGCTCGGCGACAAGGTTGTTGAGCTGAACGTCGGCGAGAGCGCTGACGTAGACAGCAACATCTATATGATGTCCGGCGAGAAGAACTTTGAAATTGTTGACGCCGGTGTTGCGTCGCTCGATACCTCGACAGACGACCACATCACCCTGACAGGCGTTGCTCCCGGCGAAACAACCGTAACAATGAACTGCAACAACGTATATCAGAACGTTATCGTTCGCGTTAAATAATCAGAGGAGAAACCGAAATGAAAAAGCTTTTATCAATTTTGCTTTCGGCAATCGTTTTGTGCTCGGGGCTTGCGGCGTTCAGCCTTACCGCCGCCGCTGACAAGCTCGACAACAAAAATCATATCTATTACCGCCTGACCGACGAGGGCGCCGAGGTCACCGGCTTCGACGGAAAAACCACATCGGTGACGATTCCCTCAAAGCTTGAAGGAAAAAAGGTCATCGCAATCAGCGAGAAGGCTTTCGCGAACTCTGCCAAGCTGAAATCGGTGAAGATTTCTTCATCCGTCACAACTATCGGCAAAAAAGCATTCAAGGGCTGCCGGAACCTCTCCGCAATCACCCTGCCGAAAAAGCTCACGAAAATAAGCGACGAAGCATTCTCCTGCTGCTACAAGCTAAAGCTCACAAAGCTTCCGGAGAGCTTAGAATACATAGGACGCCGCGCGTTTTTGTTCTGCAAGGCTATAACGGCGGTCAAGCTCCCCGACAGCGTCAAAGAGCTCGGCGAGGGTTGCTTTAGCTGCTGCTTTAATCTGAAATCTTTCACAATCGGCAAAGGAGTTTCGGTAATTCCGGAAGACGCTTTTGAATTCTGCTCACTGAGCTCAATAAGCGTTCCCGATAATGTAGAGCGGATTGAAAAAAACGCCTTTCGCGATACATCGCTGAAAACTCTGAAAATCGGCAAGGGACTTGTTTTTATCCACCACAGCAATCTTCATCACAGCAAGTATCTGAAGAAAATCACTGTCAGCTCCGGCAACAAGCACTTCACCGCAGCCGACGGAATCCTTTACAACAAAAACAAAACCCTGCTGCGCTATTGCCTGCGAAACGCCGGCTCGGCTGAGTTCAAAATCCCGTCGGGCGTAAAGAAAATTGAGGCGTTCGCGTTTATGCACAACAAACAACTCGAGACGCTTGAAGTCCCTGAGAGCGTAAAAACCATAAAGCACGACGCTTTCTACGGCTGCAAGAAGCTCAAAACGGCGACAATCCCGGCGAACGTTACGGAAATCGGAAACTGCGCGTTCTTCCATTGTGCCGAAAAGCTCGTAATCAAGGGCGAGCCCGGCTCGGCTGCCGAAGCCTACGTCACAGACTTCAACAAAGCTTTCAACGACGATGATTATGACGGCGAGCCATGGGAGATTAATTACCAAATAACTTTTGAGAAAATATAGTAAGCTGTAAGTTGTAAGACATTTTCGCATGCAAATAGAGCCGGCTCAAAAAATGAGCCGGCTCTAATATTTTTAATATTATGGCTTGTGGTTGAAGGTCGGAACCATGTCCGCGAGCTTGTCCACAACAGCGTCGCTGTTGTTGTCATCAGCGAGCCTTCTGAGCTCGGAAAGGCTGCTGAGGAGCGCTTCATCGTCAATTTCAATCTGCTTGCCGATGAAAATCTTCTTGTTGACGGTCTTTTTGAGACCTTCCTCGCCCATCAAAAGCTCCTCATAGAGCTTCTCGCCGGGGCGCAGACCTGTGAACTTTATCTCAACATCTTCATACGGAACCTTGCCGTACATCCTGATAAGGTTCTCGGCAAGGGTGACAATCTTGACGGGCTCGCCCATATCGAGGACGAAAATCTCGCCGCCCTTCGCGATTGCTCCGGCTTCAAGCACGAGCGAAACCGCCTCGGGAATTGTCATAAAATAGCGGATAATGTCGGGGTGAGTAACAGTGACGGGCTTGCCGCTCTCAATCTGGCGGCGGAACAGCGGAATAACAGAGCCGTTGGAGCCGAGTACGTTGCCGAAGCGTGTGGCGACAAACTCGGTGTGCTCGCTGTGCTGAGCCTTGTACTGGATAATCATCTCGCACACGCGCTTGGTGCAGCCCATAACGTTTGTGGGGTTGACCGCCTTGTCGGTTGAAATCAGCACGAACTTGTCCGCCTTATACAGCTCCGCGAGCGTCGCGACGTTGAAGGTGCCGAAAACGTTGTTCTTGACAGCCTCCTCGGGAACTGTTTCCATCAGCGGAACGTGCTTGTGCGCAGCCGCGTGGAAAACAAGGTTCGGGCGGTACTTTTTGAAAATCGCGTCCATCTTGTCATAGTCCCGGACGGACGAAATCAGAGTTACAAAGTCAACGCTGTCGCCGTATTCCATCAGCATTTCCTGCTGGACGTCGTAGGCGTTGTTCTCATATATATCGAGAATGATAACCTGCTTGGGGTTGTAGGACGCAATCTGACGCACAAGCTCGGAGCCGATTGATCCGCCTCCGCCTGTAATCATACACACCTTGCCCTTGATGAAGCCGGCAATTTCCTTTTTATCGAAATAAATCGGGTCGCGTCCGAGCAAATCCTCAATCTTGATATCGACAGCCTGAGTGATGAGCTGGGTGTGCTTGTCGTCAAAGAGAAGATTTCCGAGGTTCGGGATAACCTTGATTCGGCATTTTGTATCGGCGCAGATGTCGAGAATCCGCTTGCGCTCGTCCTGAGTGCACGACGGAATCGCAAAGATGATCTGCTCTATATTCAGGTTTTTCACAATCGACGGGATGTCTTTCGTGGTGCCGAGAACGCGCTTGCCCTTCACGCGCACATTGCGCTTGGAGAGATCGTCGTCAACAAGACCGATTACGTTGATTTCAGACCACTGGCTGTCCTTGTCGTACTTAGCACCCTCAAGCTCCGCGAGAACGAGAGTCGCCGCATGACCTGCGCCGACAACAAGGGTTCGCTGCAAATTGTCCGCCTCGGCACTGGTCAGAATCAGGAAAGAACGCCTGAACATGAACCTGAACAAAAGCACTCCGGTTGTGGTAACGAGGAAGTTCACGAGGAAGAAAAGTCTCGACACTCCCCTGCCGAACACAAGAAAGAACACGAACGACAAAAGCTGACCGACGAGCATGGCGCCGGCGCACAGTCCGTAATCTCTCAAATTGAAATAGCGCCAGAGCTTGCCGTAGGAGCCGGCGATTATCTGCATAAGAACGCAGAGCACGACGTCGGCTACGATGATGTAGCTCAGTCCCCTGATGCCCTGAGCATAGGCAAGATGCAATCCCGAGAAGAAAAAGTTAGTCAGCAAGGTGCCGGCAACAATGATAAAAACGTCGGCAAACGCAAGAATAATCTTGCGGACATTTACCTTCTTCATTCAGCACCCCCCTTTCATTAAGCATAAATATCCAATATAATCCTATTAATTATAGTTTATGTGTCGCAAAAAGTCAATAAGCGTCGGGATTAATGTGCGTATTATACAAATAGTTTTGTTCTTTGTGTACAAAATAACCATAATTGTTTTGATTGTACCCGGCAACCCCGGTTGCACTTGACTAACCATAGCGGAATTGGCTAAAATTGTTATGGCGGCACCGCACAATTCAGGAGCGCGGAGCTTTATTCAATTTTGCTGACAAATAAATAATGTTTAATGATTTCTATGTTTTTGAATTGTTCAGCAGATGTTAAATAAAAATCCGGTCAATATTTCTCCATCTTTAACAAATTTGACTATGGAATATATATGACAAAAGGTGTAGAATATAATAACCGATAGGTTAAACAGGGAATGAGGTGGTTAAAATGCTGAATATTTACATGACAGAAAACGGTATTCTTAACGAGGTAAATGAGCTCCAACCCGGTGTGTGGGTCAAGCTCACAACCCCTGATGCCGAGGAGAATCAGCAGATTGTTGACCACTACAACATCGACTACAGCGACCTTGTCGCCGCGCTTGATGACGAGGAGAGCTCGCGTATTGAGTTTGAGGACGATTACACGCTGATTCTCGTCGATATTCCGATTACCGAAATCCGCAACGACGAGGAATATTACACGACAATTCCTCTCGGAATTATTCTCACCGAGGACGCAGTCATCACAATCTGCCGCGAGGAAGTTGAAATCTTTGAGAAAAACCTCAGATTCAAGATGAGGAATTTCAGCACAAGGAAGAAAATGAGGTTTGTGTACCACATTCTCTACAGCATCGCGAGGCTCTACCTCTATGACCTTCGCAACATCGACAAGGCGAGAACCGACATCGAAGAACGCGCCGGCGAGGACACAAGCCACGATGATATCGTATCGCTGCATGAACTCGAGACCTCTCTCGTATACTTCGCGACCTCGCTGAGAGCGAACAACATGGTAATCACAAGACTGATGAGAGCGAACAAGTTTCCCGAGGACGAGGAGCTGATTGAGGACACGATCATCGAGAACAACCAGGCGATTGAGATGGCGACGATTTATCGTAACATCATCGACTCCACCCGAGAGCTTATCTCGGCGGTTATGGACAACAGACTGAACAACGTCATGAAATATCTCACGTCCATCACCCTTGTCATGGCTATACCGACGGTAATCTCGGGAATTTACGGAATGAACCTGAAATGGCTTCCGTTCGCAGGAACCGTATACGGCTTCGCGATTGTGTGCGCGATTACCGTGCTGATATGCGTAGTAACGATGTTGATTTTGAAAAAGAAAAAGATGCTCTGAGTTTTCAGCCGGTGCGTTTGCGCCGGCTGTTTTTTCGTTACCGAAAGTTTTTCTTGTCAACATCGGTTTTATACGTTATAATTGGAAATGGTGACGAAAATGCGCAAGAAATCTCTGCTTGACAACCGAATTATCGCCGCACTCGGCGCACTGCTCTGCGCGGCGCTTTGGGGAACGGCGTTTCCGCTGATAAAGCTCGGTTACTCTCAGCTCGAAATCGCCCCGGGCGACGTCGGCTCAAAGCTGCTTTTCGCCGGCGAAAGGTTCACGCTGGCAGGGGTTATGGTGCTTTTGTTCGGACTGATATTTTATCGCAAGCCGCTGCTGCCCGGGAAGCGCGACCTCATGCCCGTTGCGCTGCTCGGAATTGTGCAGACGACGCTGCAATATCTTTTCGCCTATGTGGGCGTGGGAATGACGACGGCGACGAACACCTCGATTCTCACGGGAACAGTGTCGATTATCTCGGTAATCGCGGCAGGAGTGCTCTTCCGCTCCGACAGGCTGACGGCATTGAAAATCGTCGGATGTGTTGTCGGACTAACGGGAATTGCGGTTGTCAATATTGCGGATTTTTCGCTGAACCCGGCGTATCTTGCCGGCGACGGTGTTGTGCTGCTCTCGGCATTTTGCGGAGCAGGCGGCAATATAATAACAAAAAAGGTAACACCCGGGCGTAACCCCACTACGGTGACATCGTGGCAGCTGATTTCCGGCGGAATTATTCTGCTGATTGTCGGGCTATTGGCAGGCGGCAGAACGGACTTTAACGCCGCAGGCGCGGTCACTCTGCTTTGGCTCTCGCTTGTATCGTCGGTGAGCTTCCTGCTATGGACGGCGCTTTTGCAGCGACACCCGGTCAGCAGAATCACGGTTTTCTCAATGCTGATTCCGATTTTCGGGGCGGTGTGGTCGGCAGTTCTGCTCGGCGAGGAGATATTCAGACTCGAAAATCTCGTTTCGCTCGTGCTGATTTCGGCAGGAATACTGCTCGTCAACATTAATTTCAAGGACAAAAGAGATGAAAATTAAAGGTATAATTTTTGATATGGACGGGGTTCTGCTCGACACCGAGAAGCTGTACGTCAGGTTTTGGTGCGAAGCAGGCAGGGCGTGCGGATATCCCTATGAGGAAAAGCACGCGCTCGCGACGCGAAGCCTCG
Source organism: uncultured Clostridia bacterium (assembly GCA_946184925.1). GTDB lineage: Bacteria > Bacillota > Clostridia > Oscillospirales > Acutalibacteraceae > Ruminococcoides. The sequence goes on from CAMHHL010000042.1 coordinate 8,510, forward strand.
GCAGACCGTTCGCCATAGAGCGGCTGAGAGGTTTTTTCGGGGACGGCTTCGACTACGACGCCGTCCGCAACAAGCGGATTGAGCTTATGGACAGATATATTGCGGAGAACGGTGTTGAGGCAAAGCCCTACGCGGCGGAAGCTCTGCGAACGCTAAAGGAAAAAGGACTGCGGCTGGCGCTCGCGACGGCAACACCGCCCGAAAGGGCGGAGAGATACCTCAGCCAAACAGGACTCATCGGGTATCTGGACAAAATCGTCTGTGCCTCGATGGTGGCGCGCGGAAAGCCGGAGCCTGACATATATCTCAGAGCAAGCGGGGAGCTCGCTCTGGAGCCCGGTGAATGCATTGCCGTCGAGGACAGCCCGAACGGAATACTGTCGGCATACAGAGCCGGGTGCGTTCCGGTTATGGTTCCCGACATGGACGAACCGGACGAAGAAACCCTCGGGATGCTTTTTGCGGTTAAAAAAGACCTGAGAGGAATAGAAGAAGCAGTGGGAGAGGTAGAAAAATGGAGCTGATAACAAACATTATCAACGGCATCGACGACTTTATGTGGGGCTGGATGATGATTATTTTGCTGCTCGGCACTCATATTTTCCTGAGTGTGCGCACAAAGTTCATCCAGCGCAAAACGCTCAAGGCGATTAAGCTTTCGGTCTCGAAGGATCCCGACACAGACGGCGACATCAGCCCGTTTCAGTCGCTTGCGACAGCGCTCGCATCGACAATCGGCACGGGAAACATCATCGGCGTCGGAACGGCAATCGCCCTCGGCGGCCCCGGCGCAGTGCTGTGGTGCTGGCTGACAGGCGTGTTCGGAATCGCGACGAAATACGCCGAATCGCTCATCGCGGTCAAGTACCGCGTGCGCACCAAGGACGGCAGAATGCTCGGCGGCGCTATGTACGCGCTTGAGCGAGGGCTCGGAATGAAGTGGCTCGGAATCCTTTTCGCGATTTTCGCGGTTGTCGCCTCATTCGGAATCGGCTCCGGAGTTCAGGTCAACGCTATTTCCGAGATTATGAACAGCACCTTCAACAGTGCAGGAGCCTTGACCTTCAACCTTTTCGGCCATGACATCTCGGTTGTTTCGGCAATCGTCGGACTTGTCATCGCGGCAATCACCGCGGTTGTTATCTTCGGCGGAATCAAGTCAATCTCCAGAGTTTGTGAGCTGCTCGTGCCGGCAATGGCGATTCTCTATGTGCTCGGCTGCATTATCGTGCTCGCCGCTAACTACGCCTACCTCGGCAGCGCGATTTCGCTCATTGTTACCGAGGCGTTCAGTCTCAAATCCGTAGGCGGCGGCTTCCTCGGCTCGGCGATTATGCTCGCGGCAAGAAACGGCGTTGCGCGCGGACTTTTCTCAAATGAATCAGGTCTCGGCTCGGCTCCGATTGTTGCCTCTGCCGCTCAGACAAGAAATCCCGTCAGACAGGCGCTCATCTCCTCGACAGGTACCTTCTGGGACACTGTTGTCGTATGCCTGATGACAGGTCTTGTGCTCGTGAGCTCAATGCTCAAGTATCCCGCGTTCTTTGAGGGTGCTCAGAGCGGACGTCTCACCTACATCGCGTTCAGCCAGATTCCGTATGTCGGCACTCCGATTCTGGTAATCGGAATTGTGGCGTTCGCTTATTCGACGGTTCTCGGCTGGTCATACTACGGTGAGAGGTGCATTGAGTACCTTTTCGGCACCAAGGGAATGGTTCCGTACAGGCTGATTTTCATCCTCGTGCTGCTTGTCGCGCCGATTATTCCGCTCGACCTCGTGTGGTCGATTTCCGACATATCCAACGGACTTATGGCAATTCCGAACATCATCGCGGTGCTGCTGCTCTCGAAGGTAGTTGTCAAGGAAACTAACTACTATCTCTACGGCAACAGGCTCGACGAACGCGACAAATCCGTAATACCTACAACCGACAAATAAACTCAAAGCCGTCCGAAAGGGCGGCTTTCTCAAAAATCCGTAAAAATTTCCGTCAAATCAGTGCACTGTGTTGATTGACTTAAAATCCTTATAATTGTATAATTAAGGGTGATATTGTTTAATGAAGGGAGAATTTGGATGGTATTCTCTAATCCTGTGTTTATGTTCCAGTATCTGGCGCTGACACTGCTTGTATATTACATCGTCCCGAGAAAGGGCAGGAACCTGTTCCTGTTCTTCATCAACCTGCTGTTCTACGGTTGGGGCGAGCCGGTGATGGTGCTTCTGATGCTGTTGTCCATAGCAATCAACTACGCCGGCGGATACTTTGTCGACAAGGCAAAGCGCTCCGGCGGACGGCACGCCGCTCCCGGCGGCAAGAGCCGCGCGAGGATTCCGCTGATCATCACAATAATTGTTGACATCGGAATTCTGGCATTCTTCAAATATATAGGGCTGATTATCAGCACAATCAACCTGATTCCCGGCGTTGATTTGCCGATGATTGAGGTGTCGCTGCCGATTGGTATCAGCTTCTACACCTTCCAGACGATGAGCTACGTCATCGACGTATACCGCGACGACGCTCCGGTATCGCTGAATCCGATTAACTTCGGAACCTATGTGGCGCTGTTTCCGCAGCTTATCGCGGGACCGATTGTCCGCTACAAGGACGTCGCGTATCAGATTGACCACCGCGTTGAAACGCTCGACCAGTTCAACAAGGGCGTGAAGCTCTTTGTCGTCGGTCTCGGCAAAAAAATCCTCATTGCGAATCAGATGGGCGCCATGTGGGAAGCCATGCGGGCGACGGGCGAGGCGAACGGCGTGCTCGGAAGCTGGTTCGGAATCATGGGCTACGCGATGCAGATTTACTTTGACTTCTCGGGCTACAGCGATATGGCGTGCGGTCTCGGCAATATGCTCGGGTTTGAGTTCCTAAAGAACTTTGACTACCCCTACATCTCCTCAACCGTAACCGAGTTCTGGAGAAGATGGCACATTTCGCTCTCGACCTGGTTCAGGGAGTACGTCTACATTCCCCTCGGCGGCAACCGCTGCAAAATTCCGAGACAGATTTTCAACCTTATGGTTGTATGGTTCTGCACGGGACTTTGGCACGGAGCTTCCTACAACTTCATTCTCTGGGGACTTTACTACGGAATTATCCTGATTATCGAGAAATTCCTGCTCAAGAACTTACTCGCGAAGCTCCCGGCGGTAATCCGCCACATCTACACCATCTTCATCTTCCTCATCGGCTGGGTAATCTTCTTCTTTGAGGATATGGGCGAGATGGGCGCGTTCCTCGCGAGCCTGTTCAACTTCTCCGACGGAATCGTCGGCACGCAGGCGCTCACTATAATCATGAGATACATCGTAATCTTCGCGATTGCCGTCGCAGCGTGCACACCGCTCGGAGCGACAATCTACAACAAATTCAAGGACAAGGGCTTTATGTGGCTCCCCGAAACCGCCTACTGCGCAGGCGTTCTGACCGTCGCCGTAGCGGCTATGGTTCAGCAGAGCTACAACCCCTTCCTTTACTTCAGATTCTAAGGCGGGAGGTTAGTTATGAAAAGTAAAATCAAGCTTCTGCCTATGGTGGTATTCCTGCTGTTCATCTATGTGCTCGCCGTTCTCTTCATAGCGCTTCCGAAGAAGGACTACTCGTCCTCGGAGAAGCGATACCTCGCGAAATTCCCCAAAACCAACTTTGAAACAATCACAAACGGAAAGTTCGAGAAGGAATACGAGGATTTTGTCGCGGATCACTTCCCCTTCCGAAACACATGGATAGGCATCAACGCTTACTCAAACCTTCTTGTCGGCAACAACGGCAACGACGGAATCTACAACTGCTCAGACGGCTACCTCATCAACGAGCCGGTGTCGAACGACAACCGCGCCGAGGTCAACGCATCGGTGCTCGCGGACTTCGCAAAATCGGTCAAGCTTCCGATGACGGTGATGATTGCTCCGAGCACCGGATACATAATGGACAATGTTCTGCCGATGAATCACCGACCGTATATCGACGACAAGCTTTATGAGCAGATTGTGAGCACTCTCGGCGATTCGGCGCAGTTTGTAGACATCAGAGCAAAGTTCAAGTCAGAGGCGAAGAACGGCACTCAGCTCTACTACAAAACCGACCATCACTGGACAACTCCGGGCGCATACACGGCGTACACCTCGCTTTGTGACGCGCTGGGGCTGACCGCGGCTGACAAGAGCTCCTTTAAGGTTGAAAAGCACAGCGGCTTCTACGGCACGACCTACTCCGGAAGCGGCTTCTGGTTCACTCCCGCGGACAGCATTGAGCTCTGGAAGAGCGACACCGACAAGCACATCAGCCTCACCATCACCGAGGGCGACAAGAGCGAAAAATACAGCTCGATGTACTTCAAAAAGCACCTCAAGGAGGACGACAAGTACCCGGTTTTCGTTGACGGCAACCACGCTGTCGAGACAATTGTCAACAGGGAATCGGACGGAGAGAGAGTTCTCGTGCTCAAGGACAGCTTCTGCCACAGCATCGCGCCGTTCCTCGCGGAGAACTTCCGCAAGATAACGATGGTTGACATGAGATATTACAAGAACAGTATCTCCGAAATGGTCAAGAAAGGCAATTACGACCGCGTGCTCGTAATCTACGGAATCGACAACTTCGCAACCGACACCGACCTTGCGTGGTTAAGCTGACGGACAATAAAGAGCAATAATTTACGGCTGGCGCATAAGCGTCAGCCGTTTTGTTGTCAGAGTATATCGTCAGGCGGAACCTCGACGTTGTCTTTGTCCTCGGCGAAAGCCGCGGTGCCGCAAGCGAGAACCGGCGCGGATGCGCCGACAGCGGCTATAATCCTGAAAAGTTAACTCCTCCTTATCAAAGCACGAAGCCTATCTTCTTCTTTGCCTTTGTGAGAGTTCTCTGCGAAAGTCTGAGGGCAATTTCGTCAGCCTTTCTGTAGCATTCCTCGAGGTACGCTTTGTCGGCGATGAGCTTTTCGTACTCGGTCTTAATAGGCCTGAGCTCCTCGACAACGGCTTCGCCTACGGCTGTCTTGAAATCGCCGTAGCCCTTGCCCTCGAAGTCCTTCTCAATCTGCTCGTGAGAGAGCCCGGTGACTGCGCCGTAGATATCCATGAGGTTGTTGATTCCGTCCTTGCCCTCGGCGTAGCGCACGCAAGCCTCGCTGTCGGTGACGGCGCGCTTGAACTTCTTCATGATAACCTCGGGGGTGTCAAGCAGGTGAACGCAGCCGTTTACGTTTTCGTCGGACTTGCTCATCTTTCTCGTCGGATCCTGAAGGCTCATTACCCTGGCGCCTGTCTTGGGAACATACGCCTCGGGAACCTTGAACACATTGCCGTAAAGACCGTTGAAGCGCGCGGCGATGTCGCGTGTGAGCTCGAGGTGCTGCATCTGGTCGGCGCCGACGGGAACGCAGTCAGCCTGATAGAGCAGAATATCCGCCGCCATGAGGGCAGGATATGTGAAAAGTCCGGCGTTGATGTTGTCGGCGTGCTTCTGGCTCTTGTCCTTGAACTGAGTCATGCGGTTGAGCTCGCCGAACTGGGTGTAGCAGTTGAGCAGCCACGCCAGCTCGGCGTGGGTGTGAACATGGCTCTGAATGAAGAACAGCGCCTTTTCTACGTCGATACCGCACGCGAGGATCGAGGCGTAGGCGTCGAGGATATTCTTCCTCATCTTCGCCGGCTCCTGACGGACGGTGATTGTATGCAAATCCGCAAGGGCAAAGATGCAGTTAAACTCGTCCTGCATTCTTACCCAGTTTTTCAGCGCGCCGAGGTAGTTTCCGAGAGTAATCGTTCCGCTCGGCTGAATGAGACTCAGCGCGACCTTTTTCTTTTCGTTTTCCATATACTAAATCTCCTTTAATATTCCTTGATAAGCTTTCCGAGCGCCTTGATTCCCTTTTCGAGCTGTTCGTCGGTCGGAGTTGAGAAGTTAATTCTGAAGCCGTTGGTGGTTTCGCTCTCGTCGGTGAGGAAGGCGTTGCCGGGAACGACGCAAACCTTGCGCTCGATTGCCTTTTTGACGTATTCGGGCATATCCACGCCCTCGGGGAGCTTGCACCAGATGAAAAGTCCGCCGTCGATTTTGTCATACTCAATCTCGGGAGCGCAGTATTTATCGAGCAAATCCATGCAGAACTTCGCCTTTGCGCGGTAGATGGTGCGAAGGCGCTCGAGGTGAGCCTCAAAATCGTACTTGGTGAGGAACTCATAGCAGAGCATCTGCGACCAGATGTTGGTGTGGACGTCGCTGCCCTGCTTGCAGACGGTCATCTTCTGAACAATCGGCTTGGGCGCGATTGTGTAAGCAACGCGGATTCCGGGCGAGATAACCTTGCTGAAGCTTCCGGCGTAGATTACCCTGCCGTCGGTGTCAAAGGTCTTGATTGCCGGGAGAAACTCGCCGCTGTAGCGAAGGTCGCCGTAGGGGTTGTCCTCGAGGACGAGAACATTGTATCTGCACGCGAGCTCATAGAGCTTTTTGCGCTTTTCGAGGCTCATTGTAACGCCCGAGGGATTCTGGAAATTCGGGATTGTGTAGATGAACCTGACATTTTCGTTCTCCGCCAGAGCCTTCTCGAGACCTTCCATATTCATTCCGTCGCTCTCGACGGGAACACCGACGAGCTTCGCGTTGTAGGCTCTGAACGAATTGAGCGAGCCGATGAAGCTCGGAGCCTCGGTGATAATCACGTCGTGCTCGTTGACGAGCGACTTCGCGGCAAAATCCATAATCTGCTGGGCGCCGGTGGTGATGAGAACATCGTCGTCCCCGGTGCCGATGTCATATTTTTCCTTCATGTATTTTTTTAGGTGTTCCCTCAGCGGAGCGTAGCCCTCGGTCACGCTGTACTGCAAAAGTCCGATGGGATTCTCCCTGAAAAGCCTTGCGGAAATTTCCTCGAGCTCCTTCACCGGGAAGGCGTCGGGCGAGGGATTGCCTGCCGAGAGCGAGACAACGGTGGGGTCGGCGGCATACTTGAAAATCTCTCTGATTGCGCTTGGCTTGAGGTTGTTGGTTCTGTCCGAAAAAATGTACTCCATATAAATTCTCCGTTCAAATATTTTACCGTATCATTTTAGCACAGTTTCGCGTTGCTTTCAAGCCCCGTGCCGCAAGCCTCAAAAAAGATAAAAAATAATTAAAAAACGTTGTAAACTCTTTATTAATGTTGTATAATGTATTGTATAAACTTGGAAGTGTGCTCTTTTTCAGGCATACGGCTCATTTGCAATAGACTTTTAGGGGGAGTAGTTGTGGCTTACGGCTACCATGATAA
>CAMHHL010000043.1 GCA_946184925.1 uncultured Clostridia bacterium
AGGCTTACCGATGTGCTGACACTAATCACTTACCTATGTGCTGACCCAACAGACCGAAACTTTCAACTTTCCACTTTCAACTTTCAACTTAGAAAACTTTTGATAGGACAGCAACACACAGCCCAAACACAACCTTTGATAGGAGCACTCAAGCCAAAAGGGTAAAAAAAGTATTGCATATCGGTTGATAATGTGCTAAAATGTTACTATGAATATTGTAATATGGTGTAACCATATATGGGGGTAATCAAATGGCAACAAAATTAACCGAAAAATACTTAGGCGGTTTTGTAGGCGCTGACGAGTACAAGGGCATTGAGGCTCAGGTCAAGAATGCTCACAAGGCGCTTCACGACGGTACAGGTCTCGGCAACGACTTCATCGGCTGGGTTGACCTTCCGACAAATTACGACAAGGAAGAGTTCGCGCGCATCAAGAAGGCTGCCGAGAAGATTAAGAAGGACACCGACGTTTTCGTAGTTATCGGAATCGGCGGCTCCTACCTCGGCGCAAGAGCGGCGATTGAGTTCCTCACTTCACCGAACTACAACGCTCTCGCCAAGGACACACCGCAGATTTATTTCACCGGAAACTCCATCTCCTCCGACGCGCTCTCCGACATCATCGCGCTTTGCGAGGGCAAGGACGTTTCAATTAATATGATTTCAAAATCCGGCACAACAACAGAGCCGGCTATCGCTTTCCGCGTATTCCGCGACCTTCTCGAGAAGAAGTACGGCAAGGACGGCGCGCGTGAGCGTATCTACTGCACAACCGACAAGGCGCGCGGCACACTCAAGCAGCTCGCCGACAAGGAAGGCTACGAGACCTTTGTAGTTCCCGACGATGTGGGCGGACGTTACTCCGTGCTTACAGCTGTCGGACTTCTTCCGATTGCGGTTTGCGGAGCTGACATCGACGCGCTCATGGCAGGCGCAAAGAAGGCTCAGGACGAGTTCAATAACGACGACCTCTATTCAAACGACTGCTATAAGTACGCCGCGATCCGCAACATTCTCTACAACAAGGGCTATTCCACGGAGATTATGGTCTCCTATGAGCCTGCATACACACTGATGAACGAGTGGTTCAAGCAGCTCTACGGTGAGTCTGAGGGCAAGGACAAGAAGGGTATCTTCCCGGCAAGCGTCATCTTCTCGACAGACCTTCACTCTCTCGGTCAGTACATTCAGGACGGCAGAAGAAACCTCTTCGAGACTGTTGTCCTCTTTGATAAATGTAAAAAGGAAATTACTCTCGGCGAAGACCCGACCAACGTTGACGGTCTCAACTTCCTGTCAGGAAAGACAATGGATTTTGTAAACCGCAAGGCGTTTGAGGGTACTGTACTTGCTCACAACGACGGCGGCGTTCCGAATATCGTGCTCAACGTTGAGGCTATGGACGAGGCTAACCTCGGTTATCTCATCTATTTCCTCGAGAAGGCGTGCGCAATCTCCGGTTACATCCTCGGCGTTAACCCGTTCAACCAGCCCGGTGTAGAGAGCTACAAGAAGAATATGTTTGCTCTCCTCGGCAAGCCCGGCTATGAGGACGCAAAGGCTGAGCTTGAAGCAAGACTCGGTTAATTTCCAAAAGAAAAAAAGGAAGGAGTATAAGTATGGTTACTTTACTTATCGGCAAAAAAGGTTCAGGAAAAACCAAAAAGTTAATTCAGAAGGCTAACGAGGCTGTCGCGGCTTCTCAGGGCAACGTTGTTGTTATCGAGAAAGGTGCCAAGCTAACCTATGACATCACCTCAAAGGCTCGCCTTATTGATACAGACCAGTACGCCGTTTCAGGCTATGATATGCTGTACGGATTCCTCAGCGGAATCTGCGCCGGCAACTACGACGTTACCGACATTCTTGTTGACTCAACCTTCAAGATTTGTCCCGAGGGCGTTGACGGAATTGCTGCTTTCACAAAGAAGCTTCAGGATCTCAGCGAAACCTCAGAAGCTAACATCGTAATGCTCATCTCCGCTTCCGAGAGCGACCTCCCCAGCGAGATTAACGCTGTTTGCGAAATCATCTGATAGTTGAAAAATTAACTCCGGCTCTGTTTTCAGAGCCGGATTTTTTGTAGTATAGATTAAAGATTTTATTCACTTTTTTCGACGCGCGGATTCGTTGATATCGAGCTTTATTGGCGTTCAGTTATTACCGATTTTGTCCTCGAGCAGCCCGGCGGCATAGGCGCAGAGCTCCGCGCAGGGGCGCTTTTTGTAATACCTGCCCGTGCGTTCAAGGGGAACAGGGGAGACGTCCTCGCCCTTTTGCAGACCGAGCAGCTCGCGGCAGATTACGGAGCCGTTGTCTTCTTTGAACTTGTTTATCAGCTCTTGGGCTTCGCGGTAGACGCGGCTTTTTTCTTCCCTTGCGTTCGGGTCGTTGTAACCGCGCAGCGCGCCGAGTACAAACATCATTCCACTCACGGTGCCGCAGACCTCGCGCGTGCGCCCGAAGCCGCCGCCGAACGGCGAGCAGATTTTTGTCACTACGTCGAGCTCCATTCCCATCTCCTCGGAAAACGCTCCGGCAACCGCCTGACAGCAGTTGTAACCGGACAGGAAGAGCTCTCTTGCTTTTTCTGCTTTTGTCATAATCAAATCTCCTTTCAAGAAAGGCGCGCTTTGCGCGCATTTCGCTACTCATCGCTCGTTGCTGCGCTGCAGCAAACTGAGCTGAGAATACAAATTGCTTTTTTGCTTTATAGGAGCTTATGTTATTGCTATTTTCGGTTATCCTGCGAAACTTTATCATTTTGCAGCGTTACATAGCAGTTCCCTATAAAGTGAAAAAAGTCCCGACAGCGCTGACTGCCGGGACTGAAAATCAGTGTTAAAAGCTTGAACCGCCGATTCCTCTGGAGCTGCCTGAGCCGCCGGAATCGCTGTCGTTGTCGTCGCGGATAGTGCGCGAGGTGACGTGCTTTGTCACGAACTCATCAACCTCAACACTGAGGTCAACGCTGCTGTTGGCAGTGAGGTCGTATGTGCCCTGCTTGCCGTGGTGCTTGTACTTCTTCGCGACAATCAGTACGATAATCAGCGCAACCACAACCGAGCCCAGACCGATGATAATTCCGAATCGCTTGATTACGTAGGTGATTTTCGAGTTATATTTCTCGTTGGTCTCGATGTTGGTGAACTTGCCGTGCTCGGGCTTTCCGTCATAGAAGTACCGGTTGACGTGCTCGGCAAAGGTGAAAATCGCTTCGTCGTAGTCGTCCGACTTCATATAGTACACAACGTCGGATTTCATATCCGTGATTCTCGTGTCGTTGAAGTATTCCATCGCTTCGCCCTGCTCGATAATCTGCAGCTCGCGCGAGCCGAGGTCAATCTGGAAGAGCAAGCCGTTCTCGAGATTGTTGTCCTTTGCGTACTTGTAGGCGGTTTTTTCGGTTTCGTCATAATCAACGTTGTTGCGGTTGATATTGACTACCAAATCCCAGCCGGTGTTCTCGGAGACAATGTCCAGCGCCTGCTGTAATTGTTTTACGGACTCGGAGCTGAGCGCTCCGGCGTCGTCGATAATCTTTCCTTCCGCGGCGCTCGCTATGATGACGGAGCTCAGCGCGAGCATAATCACGAACAGCAGCGCGGCTGCTCTTTTAGTGTACTTAATCATAGGAAGAGCATACCTCCTAACGTACCGATGATGAAGAATATCACGGCGAGAATTGCGAAGAGCAGCGCGAGCTTGCCCTTTGAGGTCGGGAGCAGACCGTAGGTTTTGCCGGTCTGACCGTTAATCGCGTAGGGGAAGATTTTGTCCTTGTATTTGTATGTAAGAACCCATACGGGCAGCAGGTTGTATGTCCATGCGCTTAGGTCGGTTTTGTCGTTGTACGCCTCGGTCTCGATTTTGTCATAGCCGGGCATGGTGTTCTTGAGCGCTTCCTCGGTGTAACGGCGGATTCTGGCTTCGACCGCTTCCTGAACGTCGGATTTCTCAAGGTCGCGCTTCTCAGCCTGAAAGCCCGCTAGGTATGACATCGAGAACTTGTGAGCCTGAGAGAGGTCGAAGGGGTGAACGCTCTGGAGCATATCCCTGTCCTCGCTCTTTAGCGCGCGTTCAAAGACGTTCTTGATGATTACGTCGCCGGCACGCTCAATGTGGTAGATGCTCGTCTCGGTGTACTCCGTTTTTCCGGTTGTCCAGGTGCGAACCTTCTCGCCGCGCGCCTCGATTGACGCGTTGCGCTGCTCGTCAACGTACCAGTACGGGAAGTACACTCCGGCGATTTTCTCGACTTGCTTTTTGTCGGTGAACGCCTTGGGGAGAAACCATTTCTTCCTGCACATTCCGAGGAAGGTGTCAATCGCCTTGTCCTTGGAAATGCTGAACGGAATAATCCTGTCGGGAGCAAATTTTTCGGAGAGCCTTCCGCCGAGAACAACAGGGTTCTGGCAGTAGAAGCAGGTTGTCGCCGCAGTGGTTGCGGTTGTTACAACCTCGGCGCCGCAGCTCGGGCAGGTGTATACGACGGCTTCTTCCTCGCCTTCGTCCTTCTGCTCGGCGCTTTTTTGCTCGGCTTTTTTCTCAGCCTTTTCAGCCTGACTTTCCTTGGCTTCCTTTTCGGCGTACAAATCTTGTATGAACTTTTCTTCAAAATCCGACATGCAGTATTCACAGCTGAACTGTTGCTTGTCCGGATTGAAGGTAAGCGGTCCGCCGCAGTTGGGACACTTATAGTTTACTGTTGCCATATTGTGACTCCGTTGCTTTATGCCTTAGTGCCGCACTCGGGGCAGAACTTGGCTCCGGGAGCGAGCTTGTTGCCGCAGTTCTGGCAGAACTTAGCCTGAGGAGCCTCGGGCTTTTTGCTGCCGCAGTTCTGGCAGAATTTTCCGGTGTTTACCGCGCCGCAGGAGCAAGTCCAGCCGCCCTCGGGAGCCGCCTGCTGCTGAGGTTGCTGAGGCTGCTGAGCCGCCGGTGAAGTCGGCTGCTGCTCGCGGTAGTTCGGGTTCTGCTGATAGCCGCCCATCATGTTCGCGCCGGCGTTCATGCCGATGCCCATTCCCATAAAGCCTGCCATCGCGCCGTTTGCGTTGCTGCCGGCGTCCTTGAGACCTTCGGATATGTTCGCGGCGACATAACCCTGCTGAACAGCCGCGTCGCTCATCATCGCGCCCTTGTTGCGCATGTTGATGAGGTTCTGGCTCTCCTCGTCGTAGCTGACCTTGATACCTACGGAGACAACCTCCATACCTCTGAGCTGATTCCACTCCTCGTCCAAGGTCTGGGACATATACTTGCCCAGCTCGCGGCTCTTTGAGGTGATGAAGCTGATTCTGTTTCCGTCTGCGGAATACTGGTTGATAGCCGCGCCCAAAGCCTCGAGGAATTCGTCTGAATACTGCTGATTGAGCTCCTGGAAGTTGACGGTGCGGTTCTCTGTTACAGCCGCTCTCGGGATAACCTGCTCATAGAACTTGAACGGGTCTGTTACCTTGATTGAATATGTTCCGTGTGCGCGGATAAAGAGCTCCGCGTTGTAGAAATTGTCGAAGTAGTTGATTGCGTTCGGTGTGCCGAATTTGATGTTCTTCATCTCCTGAAGGTTGATGAAGAATACCTTCTGCGACTGCGGCGAGATTCCGCCGAAGCGAACGCGGTTGAACGCTTCCTTGATGCTGTCCTTGAACTGTCCGTTGAACAGCGACGGCATAGAGCTGTTGTCAACCTTGAAATAGCCCGGCTCCGCGGAATAGTCAACAACCTTTCCGCCGTCGAGCAGGAGCATCATCTGGTTGTCATACACATGAATGATAGAGCCGTTGGAGACAATATTCTCCGAGCCCTTTCTGTTCTGGCTTCTGCCCTTCTGCGTAATGAGCTGTCCGGGGACGAAACACGTGTTTTCCTCCATGGAAGCAGGCTCAATGACCTCTTCCCAGCTGTCGGCAAGCGCTCCGCCGACTGCGCCGAACGCGGCTCTGATAATACCCATAATAAAAACTCCTTTACATTTTATTAAGTCAGCGCCCGAAAGCGCATATACCTGTCTATATTATATCAAATAGTGCATCAAAAGCAAGACTTTTTGTTGTTTTTTATGTGACGAAATAAAAGTGTTGTGAAGATTAAAAATGTGTGGTACAATAATAATCGGCTCCTTTGGCAGCCTTTCCAAACATAAAACTACCTACGATAAAGGTGATGAAATTGACTTTTGAACAGGATAAAATCAGGAACTTCTCAATAATTGCCCACATAGACCACGGCAAGAGCACGCTCGCGGACAGAATCCTCGAGCTGACAAAGAGCGTCGCGGTGCGCGATATGGAGGCTCAGATTCTCGATGATATGGAGCTCGAGAGGGAGAGAGGAATCACTATTAAGGCTCGCGCCGTTTCGACCGTTTATCACGCCGACGACGGCAACGATTATCTTCTCAACCTAATCGACACCCCCGGTCATGTTGACTTCAACTACGAGGTCAGCCGCAGCCTCGCCGCGTGCGAGGGAGCAGTGCTGATTGTTGACGCTTCTCAGGGAATCGAGGCTCAAACGCTCGCGAACACCTATCTCGCAGTTGACAGCGGTCTCGAGATTGTTCCGGTTATCAACAAAATCGACCTTCCGAGTGCCGATCCGGACAGGGTTTGCGCAGAGATTGAGGACGTTATCGGAATCCCGGCGGACGACGCTCCGAGAATTTCCGCAAAGCAGGGCATCAATATTCATGACGTTCTTGAGAAGATTGTCACCGACATTCCGGCTCCGTCCGGCGACGTCAGCGCTCCGCTGCGCGGACTGATTTTCGACAGCTATTACGACAGCTACAAGGGTGTTATTATATATGTAAGGCTGATGGAAGGCTCAATTAAGAACGGCGACGAGTTCATGCTCATGGCGACGGGCTCAAAGTTCAACGTTGTTGAGTGCGGTCTTATGCACGCCACTTCAATGGAAAACACCGGCGAGCTCAAAGCCGGCGAGGTCGGCTACATTGCCGCCTCAATCAAGTCGCTCTCCGACGCTCAGGTCGGCGACACGATCACACTCGCCTCAAATCCTGCTTCCGAGCCGCTTCCCGGCTACCGCGAGGCTCAGTCAATGGTGTTCTGCGGAATTTATCCTGTTGACGGCGCGCGCTACGGCGACCTCAAGGACGCTCTCGAAAAGCTCAAGCTCAACGACGCGTCGCTCACCTTTGAGCCCGAGACCTCAGTCGCGCTCGGCTTCGGCTATCGCTGCGGCTTCCTCGGACTTTTGCATATGGAAATCATTCAGGAGCGACTGGAGCGCGAGTACAACCTCGACCTCATCACCACCGCGCCGAGCGTAATTTATAAAATACACAAAACCGACGGAACCGTTGAGAATATCGACAACCCAACGAACTACCCCGACCCGGCACTGATTGCCGAGGCGGAGGAGCCGATGACCGACGCGCACATCTATTCTCCGGCGGATTATGTCGGCAACATTATGGAGTTGTGTCAGGACAGGCGCGGAATCTTCATCGGCATGGACTATATCGACTCAGACCGTGTTGATATCCACTATCAGCTTCCGCTCGCCGAGATTATCTACGATTTTTTCGACACGCTCAAGTCGCGCACACGCGGCTACGCTTCTTTCGATTATGAACTCAGCGACTATGTAAAGAGCGACCTCGTCAAGCTTGACATCATGCTCAACGGCGAGATTGTTGACGCGCTCAGTTTTATAATTCACAAGGACAAGGCTTATTCGCGCGCCAGAAAAATGGCTGAAAAGCTAAAGGAGAAAATTCCCCGTCAGCTTTTCGAGGTTCCTATTCAGGCGTGCATCGGCGGCAAGATTATCGCCCGTGAGACCGTCAAGGCTATGCGCAAGGACGTCCTCGCCAAGTGCTACGGCGGCGATATCTCCCGAAAGAAAAAGCTCCTCGAAAAGCAGAAGGAGGGCAAAAAGCGCATGCGCCAGCTCGGTACCGTCGAGGTTCCGCAGGAGGCGTTCATGGCTGTCCTCAAGCTTGATACGGACTAAGCAGAGGGTACGCAACTCGAATTAATAATCACGAATTGAACAAAATCCTCACCGTCACGACCGCCATCACCGCGGCGGTGAGGTCTGCCGCCAGACCTGCCGCAAGGGTGTGGCGGATTTTTTTGATTTTAACACTGCCGAAGTAGACCGCAATCGCGTAGAAGGTTGTCTCCGTCGAGCCGGCGAGGACCGACGCGACTCTCCCGGCAAAGCTGTCTGCGCCGCAGTCGCGGTATATTCCCGTCAAAAGCGCGGTTGAACCTCCGCCCGAGACCGGTCGCAGCAGAACCATCGGGACGATTTCTTCCGGAAATCCGAGAGCCGCGGCAAGGGGCTTTATCGCCGAGCAGAGGAGCTCCGTCGCTCCGCTCGCCTTTAGCATTTCAACGGCGGTAATCAGCCCCACGAGCGTCGGAGCGATTGAGAGCAAGGTTCTGATTCCCTCCTTTGCTCCGCAGGTGAACGCGTCGAAGAGCGGAACCCTTTTTACTGCTCCGAAAATAATCACAACAGCTATGAAAACCGGCATGAAAAGCTGCATAATCTCACCTCAGAACCTTTGCGATGACAAGCCCGACCGTCAGCGCGGCGGCTGAGCTTATCCAAACGCAGGGAAGTATGTCGAACGGCTGCGCGCTGCCGCAGCTCTGCCTGAGCACTCCTACCATCGTCGGCATCAGCTGAATCGACGCAGTGTTCATCACCACGAACGTCACCATGTCGTCGGTGGCGGTGTCGCCTTCACCGCCGAGCTTTTTCAGCTCTCCCATTGCCGACAAACCGAACGGCGTTGCCGCGTTGCCCAGCCCGAGAAGATTCGCGCTGACGTTCATTCCGATGCAGTTCATCGCCTTGCTGTCTTTGGGAACGTTGCGGAACAGCCGCATCAGCAGAGGGGAGAGCAGGCGGCTGATGACGGCGGTGAAGCCGCCGCGCGAGGCTATTTCCATGATTCCCGACCACAAAAGCATCATTCCCGACATCGTCACAAGCAGCTCCACGCTGCTCTTTGCTCCGCTGATGATTCCGTCGGCGAGGCTTTCGCCGTTCCCTGTCGCTATTGCGCAGATAACAGACAGCACTATCATTCCGCCGAAAATGTAGTTGAGCATGCTTTTACCTCCGATGTCAAACATTGACTTTTTTGACAGTATTTGGTAGAATATTGTCGAAAGGTAGTGAATAATTCGATGATTTATACTTGCTATAAAAAGCTCGATGAACTCGGCAGGATCGTTCTGCCGAAGGATATCAGGGAGAAAATCGCCGTAACTCCCGGCGAAATGCTAAAGCTTGACGTCGAGGGCGACCGGATTGTCATCACAAAAGCTGAGAAAAACTGCATCTTCTGCGGCAAAACAGGCGACCTCAGAACGCTCGAGGGCAAGAGCGTCTGTAAAAATTGCATAAAAAAGCTGAATCAGGCTTGACAAACGCCTTTGAAGGGTACATTATATCATTAAGGAGATGATTGTATGCAGCGCATAGACAAGGAAAACTATTATCTTGACATCGCTGAGACCGTTCTCGAGCGCGGAACCTGCATCCGCCGCAACTACGGCGCGATAATTGTCAACAACGACCAGATTGTTTCGACCGGCTATGTCGGCGCGCCCAGAGGACGCAAGAACTGCTCCGACCTCGGAGCCTGCATCCGCGAGAAGCTCGGCGTCGAGCGCGGCACTCGCTATGAGCTTTGCCGCAGCGTCCATGCCGAGGCGAACGCGATTATCCACGCCGCCAGAGAGCATATGATCGGCGCGACGCTCTATCTCGTCGGCAAGGAATACGACACCGGCGAATATGTCGAGAACGCCAACTCCTGCGCTATGTGCAAGCGTATGATTATTAACGCCGGAATTCAGAGGGTTGTTGTGCGCAACGCCCGCGACAGATTCACGGCGATTTATGTAGAGGACTGGATTGCCGAGGATGACTCCCTGACAGGCAGGGAGGGTTATTAAGGCAACACCGCACAATTCAAGGCGCACGGCTTGCTTAAATATTATTCCGTCAGTTTGACCAAAAAATCTTGCTGCGCAATCCGCACACCTGAATTATGCGGTATTGCCTTATAATTCCGGCACAGTCATGCGGAAGTTACCGCTCCGCAAAATGCTATGATTAATTTGTTTTATCTTAATCTGGATAACATTTCTCTTGAGGAGAAATACATCTCATTGCTCCCCGAATACCGCAGAGAGAAGCTTGAGCGCTATGTCAACAAGGGCTCAAAGCTCCAGTCGCTCGGGGCAGGACTGCTTCTGCGCTGTTTTTTCGGCGACAAGGTTCCCGAGCGCAATTCTCAGGGAAAGCTGTATTTTGACGACGGACCGTTTTTTAACCTTTCCCACAGCGGCCGCTACGCCGTGCTCGCTGTTTCCGACAGCCCTGTCGGGTGTGATATTGAGCAAATGAGGGAGATTGAGTTTTTCAAGGCAGGGAGAATTGTTTTCTGCGACGCCGAAATGGATTATCTCCGCGGCTCGAGCGACACCTGCGACGCCTTCTTCCGGCTTTGGACGCGCAAGGAAGCGTTCATCAAGTGCATAGGCGAGGGGTTCGGCTTTCCGCCCAAGTCCGTTGACCTCAGCGGCGACAGCGCGTCTTATGACGACACAAGCTATTTCTTTAATGAATATATGCTCGGCGATTATAAAATTATGCTTTGTTCGGAGCAGAATTCCTTCCCGGAGAATGCCGCCGAGGTAAAAGCTTGAAAATAACAGAGGTTTGATGTATAATAAACCGGTAATGAAGTTTTTGGAGGTTATATATGAAAAGGCTGATTAAATTTTCCCTCGCGGCGCTGATGACCGCAATTGTCCTCAGCGTCGGTATGCTCCCTGCTTTCGCGGCGGCAAAGCTCAAGCTCAATGACGCGACCGTTAAGGTCGGTGATACCGTCAGCTTCACGCTCAAGCTCGGCGAATGCTACGAGAATATCGAGGGGCTTGATATGACCGTCGGATATGACAGCTCCTACCTCAAGCTGGACGAAAAAAGCGTTGAGTTCCCGGAGCTCAAGAGCGCTGTCCACAACTCGGGAATCAGCAACTATATTCTTTTTAACTGGACAAATCCGGTTGAAACGGTGAACTTTCAGAATACCAAGGCTGTAGTCACGGCGGACTTCAAGGTTCTCAAGGCAGGCGAATCCGACATCTCCTATTTCGTCTCCGAGCTGTACGGCAAGGAGCTCGACAAGCAGATTACAAAGTATACGTTCACCTACAGCATTTCCGTTAACGGAAAGACTGTAGCAGAGGACAAGACGCTCCCGGTTCTCGATGTCGAGAAAGCCGACGAAGAGCTCTCAAAAGTTTCCGCAGGCGGAAGAAAGCACCTTCAGGGCAGCTTCATCAACTACACCGACGGCAAGGGCGACGACAACACCGACGGCAAGAATCACACCGCGGTAACCGGCGCCACCGAGGCTCCGAACACCATCGAGGTTCAGAAGGACACGCCCTCCGGCGCCGACACACTGACAATTGTGCTCTGCGTTCTCGCAGGTCTGCTCGTTGTTGCGTTCATCGTGTTCATCATCTTCCGCAGCAGAGCGAAGGGCAAGGATACACAATAAAACCGCTTTCAACAGGCTGCCGCGCTTCGGCAGCCTGTTTCGGTTAAATGGCAATATTCGGACAAGGGAAAGCGTATTGCACGAGTTTTGTGCAATCTATCCAAACCGAATGCCTAATCTTTGTGCAAATCGACGTTTATTTTTCAAAAAATAATTATTGCGAAAATGTAACCGATATTGTATAATAACAATAACAGACTATGTCTAATTTTATCTATTGGAGGAGATTTTAACAATGAAAAAGATTATTTCAGTTGTACTCGTAGCTCTCATGCTCGTAGCTATGTGTGCATTTGCAGTTTCGGCTGCTGAAGTAAACGATTCAAATGCAGGCGCAGACGCTAACAACTCCGCAGGTGCTGACACAGCAAGCGAAGCTTCCGGCGCAGGCAACTTCATTTACTTTGACGCTTCCGGTTGGAAAAACTTCAACCAGATTTACGCTCACATCTGGGTTCGCGGCGGCGCTTCCTTCTTCGGCTGGCAGGCTAAGAGATCACAGTGTGAGAAGGACAGCGGCGACATCTGGAAGTATGACCTTTCCAAGCTCGACGCTTCAACAGACGTTGAGGGCGGTCTCAAGGAAGGCGTTGACTACTGCGTAATCTTCAGCGCCAACACAGGCGTTCAGACTTATGATACAACATTCGGACTTCCCTGCGTCGGCGACACAGCCAAGACAACAGGCAAGCAGATTGAGAATGCTGTTGACTCAGAGAAGCAGGCTGACGAGTGCGTATGGACAAAGAACAGCTCCAGCTACGGTCCTCACCTTGCTATTTCTTCAATCGGTAACATCATCGGTTCCAAGCTCTGCCCCAACGAGAGCGGCGCTGAAGTAATCGGTGACTGGCTCCCGACTTACTACATCAGCCCCAACGTTGACGCTGAGGCTACACTCGTAAAGGCTCTGCCCAAGTTCGGCGTTAAGGACATCACAGCTGTTTACGCTTACATCATCTCCAAGGAGACAGGTGAGGACGAGGCTGAGATGAAGAAGATTCTCGAGTCCGCTTACGCTAAGGCTTATCCTTCCGAGGAGAAGGTTGTGATCGACGAGAAAGAGGCTAAGAAGGACGCTGAGGCTATCGAGAGCGGCGAGGACGTTTCCGACATCTCTAATGACGGCGGCTCAGGCTCCGGCTCCGGTTCAGGCTCAGGCTCCGGCTCAGGTTCAGGTTCAGGCTCAGGTTCAGGCTCGGGCAACAGCTCCGGCGCAGGTGCAGACGGACAGGAGACAACAATCTTCTTTGTTCTCGCTGCTATCATGCTCGCTGCTGCAGGCGTAATGTTTGTTTCCCGCAAGAGAGACTAATATTCAGCTTGAATAATTAAAAGTATAATTTAGGCTCAGGGCTTTTGCTCTGAGCCTTTTTCTATCTCTACCCCGTTACGTGACTTCTCCTATCAGAAGTTTGGTTTGGGCTGTGTGTTGCTGTCCTATCAAACGTCTGTTAAGTTGAAAGTTGAAAGTTGAGAGTTGAGAGTTGCGGTCGAGTAGATAGGCTGAATAGGAAAACGACGTCGTATAGCCGACCGGATTTAAATGCTGCTTGCGCAGCAAGCATAGAAATATTTTCGGCGCAGCGGCGTTGGTTTTATATCCGCACTATCTACTCGACCGAAACTGTTAACTGTTAATTGTTAACTGTTAATTATTAATCGCCTTTACAGTCGTCGGTTCGGAGCAGTTGTCACAGCTCAAACCAAATCTTTGATAGGAGCACTCAAGTAACAGGGTAGAGATATAAAAAAACAGATGGAATTCAGATTTTCTCCATAGTGAATACAGAAGTAAATGGTAAAATCTGTATAAAGGATTGAAATCCGCAGATTAAATTCAGGAGGAGAGAATTATGTTTAAAAGGATTATGTCTGTATTGATTGCGGCGACTATTCTGACGGTTGCGTCTGTTTGTGCGTTCTCAGCGGCGGAGGTTGACAGAGCGGATGTCGGCGCAGAACTGGAACAGGCTGAGGCAGGAGCGGAGGCGAATGTTTCCGACGCGGGCGCGGACACTTCGAGCGAGGCATCCGGCGCCGGCAACTATGTTTATTTTGACGCTTCCCAGTGGAAGGGCTTCAACCAGATTTTCTGTCATATCTGGGTTCGCGGCGGCGCTGATTTCTTCGGATGGCAGTCCAGGAGAGAGCAGTGCGAAAAGGACAGCGGCAGCATATGGAAATATGATATTTCCAAGCTCAGCCAGTCAACCGACGTTGAAGGCGGACTGAAGGACGGCGTTGACTATTGTATCATTTTCAGCGCCAATACAGGCGTTCAGAGTTATGACACAACCTTCGGGCTGCCCTGCATCGGAGACACAATCAAGCTGACCGGAAATATGATTGAGAATCCAAAGGATTCCGAGAAGGAAGCTTTTGAGGCGGTATGGACTAAGAGCAGCGCCAATTACGGCCCTCACCTCGCGATTACTTCAATCGGCAATATTGTGGGAAAAAGTCTCTGTCCCAATGAGAGCGGAGCAGAGGTTATCGGCGACTGGCTCCCGAGTTATTATATAAGCCCTAACGTTGACGCTGAGGCTACACTGGTAAAGGCTCTGCCTAAGTTCGGCGTAGGAGTCGATGATATCCAGGCTGTATATACCTACATTGTTTCCAAAAATACAGGCGAGGATGAAAAAGAGATGCAGAACATACTTGAGTCTGCCGCCAAAAAGGCATATCCGAGCGCCAAACCCGTAAAGATTGATACCGAAAAGGCGAATGACGACGCAAAGAAGATTGAAATAGGCACTCTTGACGTTGATGATCTCACTGAGGACGGCGGTTCGGGAACAGGCGGCAACGCGAGCGGTTCCGGCAGTGCAGGCGGTTCCGGCTCGGGCGGCGGTTCATATTCAGGCGGCAACAGCTCCGGCTCAGGTGCCGACGGCCCCGAGAATATCGCAGTCATTGTGCTCGCCGGGGTTATGGCGGTTTCAGGATGCGCGCTGCTGGTTTTCCGTAAAAAAGAAGAATAAATGCAATTATAATATTTGTTAAAATCCCCAAATAAACCGGGACTGTCGCTGGACAGCCCCGGTTTTGCGTAAGGTTAGGGTAACAGAAGCAATCCGAACCACGCTTTAAACGGAGTAATTTTGACTATTTACGGCTTGTCGAACGTCAGCAGGCGCCAGCCTGCTAACATTCTCCGCACCGCAAATCGCCTAAAATTTCAACCGTTTAAAGTCCAAAGGAGTTTTGCCGAGGCAGATTTTCGTCTAGCCGCGGCAAAAGCACAGGAAACCCTGACGGGTTTCCGAGCATTTTAACAAAGGGTAGGCGGAAATCTGTCCGACAAAACCGAGGTTCAGATTACTTCTGTTACCCTAAATGTTGTTGTAGGTTTCGGGAGAAATCTCCATGATTTTCTCTCTGAGCTTGAGGAAGTCGTCAAACGCCTCCGGCTTTTGGTTCGGGTTGCGGAGAATCGCCGCAGGATGGAACATCGGCATCATCAGTACATTTCCTTTTTGAATGAACTGCCCGTGCTCCTTAGTGATTCTCAGCTCGGGGTTGATGAGCTTCTGAGCGGAGATGCGCCCGAGGCACACTATGATTTTGGGTTTTATGAGCTTGACCTGATTGCGCAGCCAGTCAATGCACTGCTCCTGCTCCTCGGGCTTGGGGTCGCGGTTATGCGGCGGACGGCATTTCACGATGTTGGCTATGTAAATGTTCTTATGACGGTCAAGGTCAACGGCGTTCAGCATCTTGTCGAGAAGCTTTCCGGCTCTGCCGACGAACGGCTCGCCCTGCAAATCCTCGTTCTCGCCCGGCCCTTCGCCGATGAACAAAACGTCCGCGTCCGGATTGCCGACGCCGACAACCACGTTGTGCCTTGTCTCGCAAAGTCCGCACTTGCGACAGCTCTGACAGTTTTCTTTCAGCTCTTCAAATGTGTTATACATCATAAAACCCCCGACTCTTGTTTAGTGAATAGTGAATAGTTAATAGTGAATAGTTGCGGTCGAGTAGACAGATTGCGAGATACTTACGTTTAATGCCCGACCGAATCATTATGCTTGCTGCGCAAGCAGCATAGAAATATTTTCGGCACGGCGACGTTGTTTTTCTATTCGACCTATCTACTCGTCATGTCCGGGTTCAGCACATCGG
>CAMHHL010000044.1 GCA_946184925.1 uncultured Clostridia bacterium
TTCGGAAAGAGGGGAAGCCATTATGCCCAGCGAAAATCGCAGGCAAAAACAGTCCTGCGGACTGTTTTTAAGCCGCCGCGCTCAGCTAAGTTATCCAATTACACACGCCGCAAAAAACGAGCGGATTGGTATGCAAAAGCAAAACAAACTTCACTCCGACCAAAAAAAGCCTCTGAAATCGCTGATTTCAGAGGTTTTTTATTACAATCCGAATAACGCAAAGTAAGGATATCGCTTAATTGTTTTCTGCATGGCGTCATACATGACCGAGCAATCAATCTCATCCTTTAACGTAAACAAAAACTGCATGATATTCGGTTTCTTTGGATGACTGATGATTCCCGGTATATCCGCTTTATTCATAGTTGTATATCCCCTTTATTTAACCGAATAACTGCCGAGATAGCGGAAGGAGTAATTGCTGTCGCGGGTCAGCTTCTGATAATTCTCATAACTGCAATCGCTGCATTCTATCAGATAGTAATAATTTCCGAGTTCTGTTTTCTCAGGTCTGTCGTGAAGGGTGACAAGCGTGATTCCGAGCTTATCCATTTCAGCCGTCAGCTTCGGCAAATCCTTTGCGGAACCGCTTGCGATAAATGCAAGGCGGTCTGACGCCGCCGTCGCGGGCGCATCCTTTGAGAGCACATAAAAACGGGTTTTGTTTTTATCGTTATTCTGAATTCCGGCGGCGAGAATTTCCAAGCCGTAAACATCCGCACAACCTGCCGACGCTATCGCCGCTGAGGATTTATCCTTCCCGTCCGCAACCGTTTTTGCGCCTTCGGCTGTAGAGGACGCTTCAATCACTTCAGCGTTGGGAAGATTCTTTTCAAGCCACTCTTTTCCCTGAGCGATGCCTTGCTTGTGCGAATAAACGGTTTTGATATCCTCGAGCGCTGTTCCCGGAAGCACAAGCAGATTTTGGCTTATGGGCAACTCGACCTCGCCGACTACGGATACATTCTCGCTCGCTATCAGCGTATCCACATAATCAATCACGGCGCCGCCGATTGTGTTTTCCTGCGGAATAACGGCATAATTGCTCTCGCCTTCCGTCAACGCCTGTACAGCCTTCGGAACGGTTTCATAGGGCAGATAACTGCCTTTGCCGTCAAAGAATTTCTCGCACGCCTCCTGCGTATAAGTGCCTTCGGGTCCGAGATAACTTACCGCAGCCGCGTCATAGTCGATTTTTACGGGCGTGCCTTCCGACACATTCTGATTTGAACATCCTATCAACAAAACGCACAGCATAAACGTAAGCAGAACGGAAACTGTCTTTTTCATAATATCACCGCCATTAATTGATAATAGCATGACACTGCATTTTCAGCATATTGTCAGCTTTAAAGATTGATGCTGATATTACTATAACATATCAAATCAGACAAAACAATATGTATTCAGCGACTTTTTCTTTTTGACGCAAAAGAACAGTATGCAGATTTTATGATTGATTCTTACTGCAAATAACTGATAATCTCCTTTTCTGAATATTGATATTATGAACAATGTAGAAGCCGCAGAACCGCCTTTGCCGTGGATGTATAGGACTGCGCTTTTCATCTTTTTCTTGCTTTCAATTCCTCTTTTGCTTATTTTCACTGAATTCAGGTGTATTTTGCCACACTTTACTGCTGTTTTCTCCCCCCTTTTTTCTCTGCTTTGCTTCTTTTGCTCTTAAATGTGTATTTACCTTACTCTCTCTTTCATTCAAGCCAAAAATTACACTCCGTGCACATCAGGCATGTTCGCTTTGAGTTGACATCCTGAATATGGTGTGATATGATTCAATCGGTAATACAGTGCGCACCATCAGGATGAAGGGAGTCGAACTCAACCCCTTTCCTCCAATGCTTGCCTACTAGCATAGAAAGGATAATAATGATGGATTCCAAAGAATTGCAACAGATCGTCAACCCAAGCTACACAACAGGTAAAGGCTGTCTTGCTATGCTTATGAGCACGGGTGATCCCGACGCTGCTGAGCTTGCCAAATCGATCGACTTCTCCGAACTGCAGCAAGGAGACCCTATGCCGGACAGCGAGATCAGACGAGAGATCGTCAGAAGCTACGTCGTTAGTCAGGACGCGCGATACAATGTATGGAACAGGATCGCCGAACAATCCGACTGCGATGTCATCATCGACCTGCCCTGCGGATATCTTCCGCACGGTCTTGCCGCAGCAAGAATGGGAAAAACCTATTACGGCTTTGATCTGCCTGTTGTCATCAACGATATCGCGCCTGCGATAGATAAACTCAGCACAGAGGAGCAGAAAGACAAGATACACTATTGCTCCGTAGACGCTACAAACTTCGAGTCTATGAAAAAAGCGCTGTGTGATGTAAACGGCAGGATCTGTATCATCACAGACGGTATGCTTGCGTTATTCAACCGCAGCGAGCTGGATCAGGTATGCCGCGCGGTACACAGACTGCTTTCGGACTTTGGCGGCGAATGGTACACCTCCGACGCGATGAGT
The DNA here is from genome assembly GCA_946184925.1 of uncultured Clostridia bacterium. Lineage (GTDB taxonomy): Bacteria > Bacillota > Clostridia > Oscillospirales > Acutalibacteraceae > Ruminococcoides. The sequence continues at coordinate 2,491 of CAMHHL010000044.1, forward strand.
ATCGATCTCATGGCGCTCAGCTATGAGGCGGTTATTCAGAAAGATCCCGAGATCGTCCGCCGAGCTGTCGTTGCCGGTTCCGCCTCACGATCGGATATTGACAATTCCGAGAACCCGTTCGTTGCATGGAATCCCGACAGATTGAAGGTATATATGGAAGAACTGGGATTTGTTGTCGAATCGTTCGCGTACAGCGAGCTGCTCCCGAAGCTGCGTACAGCAGACGAGGATATGATGCAAAGGCTCAGAACAAGCTACTCGAAAATGATCGAGTGGCGTCTTACGGCGAAGAAAGAGAAACATAACGTTGATCCCGGCCTGCCCTTTAATGTTGTCAGTGAATTCAAAGACGGCGTATTCAAGGCGTCGATACAGGGCAGAATGGACACGATCACCGCGCCTGAGCTGATGAAAAAGTTCAACGAACTTCCTGAAAAAGCGGAGGCTATTGAGATCGACGCAGCTAAGATGGCGTATATCTCCTCTGCGGGGCTGCGCGTTCTGTTGATCATGTACAAATCTCTTGAAGATAAAAACAGATTCAAAATATCAAACGTCTGCGATGAGGTGAAGGAGATCCTCGAGACGACCGGCTTCGATCAGTTCCTTTTATAATCAGAAAACAAATTGCCGACAAAGCTATCGTTCAGCTCTGTCGGCAATTATTTATTTCATTATAAAGCGTTGACAAACGTCCTGCTCAGCTATCAGAGCAGAGGGATGATACCGTCGAAGCCGGTCACCGTGAAGATCTCCTTGACCTCATCCGACGCACCCTCGACCGTGACGTTGCCCTGTCCGAGCTTTTTGACCATGATCATCATCGTGCGCAGACCAGCGGAGGAGATATATTCCAGTTCTTCCGCATTCACTCTGACAGAGGAGATACCCTCACTGCACTCGTCAAACACTTTCAGTAACGTGGGAGCGCTGATGGTGTCGATACGTCCGTTGACGGTCATCTCAAGCACGCCGCCGATCGTTTTGTAATCAACGGTGAGATTTTCGATCTTCTCGGCTCCGCTGACAGAAGCTTTCTGTGTGTAATGGGGATCGAGGGTCAGTTTCCAGACGCGCGCATCCTTCAAAAGGTCGAGATACTTTTTCTGCCAACTTTCGGGGATCGCCTGCAGCATCGAAAGGTTCTCGTCTCCGTGGTAGAAGGGCAGGATCTCCACCTTGAAGCCGCGAGCTTCGATTAACGCCTTCACCTTCTCGCGATCCATACGTCCCACACCGTCGTTATAGATATCCGAGTTGCTCATTGTTCTCTTTCGTGACGCGTCGTATGCTTCGGGAGAGCTCATGTTTGCTGTCGCGAACGGATCATATTTCACACCCATATCCGAGGTCACAAACGCGCCTGAGCGCTTTTCCAGTATCTGACGAATCCCGTCAAGAAATTGTTCGAACTCCGAAACCGAAAGATAGCCTAAAAGTCCCTCGCAGGAGATCAGCACCTCGCCCTCAAATTTCTCGACAGCGGCAGCAAGCGACGCGGCGTTCGTCGCGTCTCCTCCGAAATAGACCTTGCCGAGTCCTTCTTTGTCGGCAAATTTCTGCAGCTCCTCCGCAACGACGGGAACGTCCAGCCCCGCGTAGGAAATGCCGTTGTTCTTGCAGAAGATCGCTCTGGGCGTATAACCGCAGGCAACATCCAGCAGATTTTTGTAGCCGTCATTTTTCAGAGTTCTTGAGAGAGCGGCATAACGAGCCTCTATCGCCACCGTAACGCCTGTCATCAACGCTTTTGCATCAGCCTCAGACATGAGTGTATCGGCAGGATCTCTCTTTGAGAGCGTTTCCTCCAAGCCTAAGCCTGCGATCATACGCTTTGCGTCCTCGTTGCCTGCGACCGCAAGCATGAATACTGTGCTTTTCGCGGTAAGATATGTCGGGTTCACCATTGTTCTGTAATCCATATTACTCCTCCTTTTGCATTATTATACAAAACCCCGTAGACAAAAACAAGTATTTTTTTCTTCGTTACCTGCGACTTCGGTGAATATACATTCTACCTCGCTGATATTCACAATCGGACTTTATTGTGTTTGGATACAGGTAACTTATACTAAACTCTGACTAAAAGAATTGAAATCTATCGCGATAAATCCCGCATAAAATCGTTGTCATCGTCGCACGCTGTAGATTGATATTTTTTGCATACGAATCTTCTTCATGTTGCATTTCCTTTCTTTGATACCTTTATCTTAACACACAAAAGCCAAGCTGTCTACATATCGGTAAGGTATTTCAAAACACATTAATCCGATCCGGTTTTCACTTTTTCAAATTTCTGCTCAACACTTGATTTTCGACATAGACAACCGGCGATTTTTCTGTTAATATTAAGGAAAGCCTTTATTTGACAGGAGCAAATATATGAACGACTACAAAACAGACATAAAAAACAATCCCTCGGACTTTGTGCTGCTTGCGGATTATGTGCCGGGGATTATTCAGGAAATCCGGTATTATTCAACCTACAATTTTATCGGCGACAGGATTGACGGATATGAGGAGCCGTGCGCTCTGCTCACAAAGGATGCCGCCCGCGCGCTCAAGGCGGTGAGCAACGAGATGATGGTTCGCGGCTACAGGCTGAAGGTCTTCGACGCGTATCGCCCGGCGTGCGCCGTGAAGCATTTTGTGCTTTGGGGACTTGAGGATCAGGATATCCGAATGAAGCCGTATTTTTATCCCACTCTGCAAAAGCAGGAGCTTTTCGAGAAAGGCTACATAGCAAAAAAGTCAAGCCACAGCCGCGGAAGCACGGTTGACCTGACGCTGTTTGACATGAGTACCGGGAAGGAGCTCGACATGGGAAGTCCGTTCGATTTGTTCAGCGAGGTTTCCCATCCCGATTATCGCGGCGTCACCGACGAGCAGTACGACAACCGGATGATACTGCAAAGCGCGATGCTTCGCAACGGTTTTCTGCCGTTCGAGTGCGAGTGGTGGCACTTCACCCTAGACAACGAGCCGTATCCGAACACCTACTTTGAATTCCCTGTATCATCGGAGTATCTGAGAAAATAACTGCACGAAATGAAACCCTATGAAAAAGGAGAAAAGCATGAGCAAGAACAAAACGAATACGAAAACACCGGAGCTCAACCGGGACAAAATAATAATCAGAACAAGCGTCATCGGAATACTGGCGAACGTGCTGCTGGTCGCGTTCAAGGCGTTCATCGGAATAATGTCGAATTCAATCGCCGTAATTCTTGACGCGGTTAACAACCTATCCGACGCGCTCTCGTCAATCATCACGATTGTGGGGACTAAGCTTTCCGGCAAGCTCCCGGACAAAAAGCACCCGTTCGGCCACGGACGAATTGAATATCTCAGCGCTATGATTGTGTCGGGCATTGTTCTCTACGCCGGTATCACCTCGGCTGTTGAATCCGTCAAGAAGATTATCGAGCCCGAAAAGCCCGACTACAGCGTTGTTTCGCTCATTATCATCGCCGTCGCGGTCGCCGTCAAGATTGTGCTCGGGCGATACGTCAAGGCGCAGGGCAAGAAGGTCAACTCCGGCTCGCTCGTGGCGTCCGGCTCGGACGCTATGTTTGACGCGATTCTCTCCGCGTCGGTGCTCGCGTCGGCGGTTATCTTTATGCTGACCGGGATTTCTCTTGAAGCGTATGTCGGCGCGGTTATCTCGCTGATAATCATCAAGTCGGGCATAGAAATGATGATTGAAACTCTCAACGAAATCCTCGGAATGAGAGCGGACAAGGAAATCACCGACAAGATTAAGGCTCTCCTGACCGAAGAGCCTGAGGTTCGCGGCGCTTATGATTTGATAATCCACAACTACGGCCCCGACAAGAACCTCGCGTCGGTTCACCTTGAGCTCCCCGACACAATGTCTGTCAAAGAGGTTGACAAGCTGACCAGAAAGCTCGAGGCAAAGGTCTATAAGGAAACGGGAATCATCCTGACCGGCGTAGGTCTTTATTCCTACAACACAAGCAACGACGAAGCGGCAAAGCTCCGCAACGAGGTTCTGGAGAAGGTTATGTCGCACGACTGGGCGGTTCAGTTCCACGGATTCTATGCCGATACGGAAGCAAAGGAAATGACTTTCGACGTCGTTATGAGCTTTGATATCAACCCGAAGGAAGGCTTGGATACTCTCTACAAGGAGCTTTGTCAGGCTTATCCCGACTATAAGATTGTCATCGCGCCCGATGTCGATGTTTCGGTAACAGAGTTGTAAGCGGAAAGTTTATGTGGTAAGTTAAGATTTTACGTAATTGGAGCCGGCTTCTTTTGAGCCGGCTCCGTTTTTTATTCTCCTCCGAGAAAGCTCGGAAGGCGCTTGCCTTGCTTTTTCCAGTGAACATACTCAGCCGTAGCAGTAAAGAGTACATCGCCCGAGGAGTTGATTGCGGTCTCCATGCTGTCCTGAATCACGCCGATGATGAAGCCTACTCCAACGACCTGCATTGATACGGTGTCGGGTATCCCGAACAGCGAGCACGCCATAGGAATCAAAAGGAGCGAACCTCCCGCAACGCCTGAGCTGCCGCACGCGGCGAGTGCCGAAAGGAACGACAGGAGCATAGCCGCCGGGAACGAAACCTCAATTCCCATTGTATGAGCCGTCGCGAGGCTCATAATTGTTATCGTTACCGCTGCGCCGTCCATATTGATTGTCGCTCCGAGCGGAATTGAAACGGAATACATATCGCGGTCAAGCCCGAGCTTTTCGCAAAGTCCGAGGTTGACAGGGATATTCGCCGCGGAGCTGCGAGTAAAGAACGCGGTGAGTCCGCTCTCCCTGATACATCTGAACACGAGCGGATACGGATTGCGTCTCAGCGCCACGAAAACAATCAGCGGATTTATCACGAAAGCAACCGTTAACATTGTGCCGACAAGCAGAAGCATAATCTTTCCGTAGGTTACAAAAATATCGAAGCCGCTCTCAGCCACTGCGCTGAACACAAGACCGAAAATTCCGAACGGCGCCAGATTGATTATCCAACGTACAACCTGAGTGATTGCGTCGGAGAAGTCACGCATCATCTCCTGAGTTCTTTCGCCGGCAAAGCGCTTGAGCGCAAGTCCGATGATAACAGCCCAGAACAGAATTCCGAGGTAATTGCCTTTGCTCAGGGCTTCAATCGGATTTGTAATCAGATTTTCCAGCAAGTCGGCAAATATCTCTCCCAAACCGCCGGGCGCTGCCACCGCTTCGTTTGACATCTCTCCGGTGAGAGTGATTTTCTGCGGAAAAACAAAGCTTGCCGCAACCGCTGCGAACGACGCGAGATACGTCGAAAACATATAGAAGAAAATAACCAGACCGAACCTGCTGTCGAGCTTGGCGTTGCTCTGGCACAGCGAGGATGCCACAAGCACTGCCACAAGCACCGGCGCAATCGCTTTGAGCGCTCCTACAAACAGTCTGCCGAATCCGGAAATCCACCCGGCTCCCGGCACCAAAAGCGCGAGCACCGCGCCGAGAATGATACCGATGATAATCCTCAGAATCAGGCTTGAGTTGTTATATAAGCCTGCTGTTTTTTTGAGAAAATTCAAGAACTAACCCTCCGATTTTAACAGATAGGTTCATTTTACTCCTTTTCATACAAACAGTCAACTTTATTCGCACAAACATTTTTTGATAGACAAGCGAAATATTTTCTGTTATCATAAAGGCGGTGAGAAACATATGAAGCACGAACTCGAGCATTTTAGAATAGACAACTCCTACGGCGGCAATCAGGACTGGTTCCCGACGTTCATGATGCGCATCGGCGGCTGCGGCGCGGAGACTGCATGCGACAGCAGCATTTACTTTGCGCTTCACCGTGGGCTCTCAAAAATCGCCCCCGAAAACGCCGCCGGGCTCACCCGGGAAGAATATGTCAGCTTTGCGTATGAGATGAAGCCCTACCTCTCCCCCCGCATGTCGGGAATCGACAGGCTGGACATCTTCACCGAAGGATACTCGGAGTTTCTCAGCGACCGGGGCGAGACGCGGCTCTCTATGACTGAGTTTGACGGAAACGAACCTTACGAAAGCGCCCGGGAGGTCGTGAAAAAGCAGATTGACGGCGGTTATCCGATTCCTACGCTGATACTCAACCACAAAAACAATCTGTACGCCGACTATGTTTGGCACTGGTTTTTGATAAACGGCTACGACGACACACGGGACGAGTTTTCGGTGAAGGCTGTAACCTACAGCGGATATCGGTGGCTGAGCCTAAAGGGGCTTTGGAACACCGGGTATCAGCGGCGCGGAGGCTTTGTCCTTTATAAGCTTGATGAAAAAGAGGAAGAAAATGGATAGTTTCAAAATTCAACCGTGCACCCCGGAGCACATCAGACAATACGGAGAAATATATTCAAGGGCGTTCTCCTGCGAGCCATGGAACGACAACTGGACAGCTGAGGACGCGGAAATTCACATCGGCGAAATTCTGGAATCGAAGCAAGCCTAGGGTAACAGAAGCAATCCGAACCACGCTTTAAACGGAGTAATTTTGACTCTTTACGGCTTGTCGAACGTCAGCAGGCGCCAGCCTGCTAACATTCTCCGCACCGCAAATCGCCTAAAATTTCAACCGTTTAAAGTCCAAAGGAGTTTTGCCGAGGCAGATTTTCGTCTAGCCGCGGCAAAAGCACAGGAAACCCTGACGGGTTTCCGAGCATTTTAACAAAGGGTAGGCGGAAATCTGTCCGGCAAAACCGAGGTTCGGATTGCTTCTGTTACCCTACGGTCTCGAGTATCTTTTGGACGGAAAGGTTGTCGGCTTCATTCTCGGCAGCTCCATGCTGTTCCACTACGGCAGAACCTTTGAAATTAACGACCTTGCGGTTCACCCCGATTATCACGGGCGCGGAATCGGCGGCAAGCTGCTCTCCGAATGCATTGCAGAGATGAAGAAACGCGGAATCGCCGGTATTCACCTTATCACATCGCACGACGGCTTTTTGCCGGAGTTCTATGAAAAATACGGCTTCAGGCATGAGACAAAAGTTATGCTAATGGGCATGGAAATACAGAGGTAAATATGACACTGTACATCAACTGCTGCGTTCGCGGGGAATCGCGGACAGACCGCCTCGCGAGGGCGGTTCTCGACAAGCTCGGCGGAGATTTTACCGAGCTCAGACTTTATGACGAAAAGCCTCAGCCGCTCAACAAAGAGCGGCTCGAAAAACGCACTGCGCTGATTGAAAAGGGCGACTACAGCGACAGCATTTTTGACTATGCAAAGCAGTTTGCAAAAGCTGACGTTATCGTTATTTCCGCGCCCTACTGGGACTTGTCGTTCCCTGCCGTGCTAAAGGATTATATTGAAAACATCTATGTGACGGGGCTCGTTTCCGCCTACGGCGAGGACGGAATGCCCGTCGGCTTGTGCAAGGCGAAAAAGCTAATTTATGTCACCACTGCCGGAGGTCCGTATGAGCCAAAGTTCAGCTACGGCTATATAGAAAGCATGGCGAAGAACTTCTTCGGGATACCGGACACAAGCCTTGTCATGGCTGAGATGCTAGATATTGTCGGGAACGACGCGGAAGAAATTCTCAGCCGCACAATCAGAGATTTAAATACGCGAACACTCTAACCTAACGCAACAGCGGAGCCGCCGGGCTCCGCTGTTTTCATAGTATAATACTTATCTTGATAAAAATGTGTGCAGAAAATCCCTGAAAATCGGCTCCCACGCCGACTCGTGATGCTTCTCCTCAAAGAGCACGACCTCGTTGAGCAAATCCATGGGATAGCACTCCATCAGTATGTCATAAGTCCGCTCTACGCTGTCGAATATCCGCTGCTCAAGGTCGTCGCCTGCTCCGGTGTAGATGTAGAGATACGGCATATTCAGCGCGAGCTTTTCATAAACAAAGCGGCGCATGTCGTCCTCGGAATAGAGCAGGAACGCCGGGGAAAACACCCCGGCGGCGCTGAACGCTTCGGGATGGCTCAGCGCGGTAAAAAACGACTGCAAGCCGCCCGAGGAGCTTCCGCAAAACGCGGTGTGCTCTCTCCCCTTCTTCACCGGGAAGCGAGCCTCAACCGCCGGCTTGACCGTATTCATCACAAAGCTGTCGAAAATATCACCCTCGGGCGCGGTGAAGTTCTCCATATCATCCGCTTTGATGACCTCGCCGATGCTCCCGGGAGTGAGCTCATTGTCGCGCCACTCGTTGTCGTTGTGAATACCGACGATGATTGCGGCGCGTCCTGTAGCTGCGCGCTCCGCCTCGACCGCCTCGCGCGTGTGCCAGCACCCCCACGTTGCGGTTTTCTCGTCAAATAGGTTCTGTCCGTCGGTCATATATATCACCGGGAAGGTCTCGCCCTCCTCGTGTCCGGGCACAAACACCCTCACAAGCCTCTCGCCCTTTTCGGGATAAGGCAGCATAAGTTCAAAAATCCTGTTTTCCGTCATATTTCCTCCGTGTCACGCTTGCTGCGCGCTGTCGATAATACTTCTGATTTCGTCCTCGGCTTCTCTGACCTCCTCATAGAACGCCGCCGATGAAACACGCAGCGCTCCGCCGCCGAGGATAATCAGCTGTTCAAGTCCGTCCGAGGTAACTACCCTGACGCGGCGGTTCTTCGCGAGCTTCCGCGTAACCTTCTCGATGTACATATCGGCTGTTTCCGCCTCGCGCGTATATACCACGCTGATGTTGTTCTCGCGCTCAACGGTGCGGTTGCCGCCCTTGACCTTGTATGCGTCAAAAACAACAATAACCTCGCACTTTTTGTAGCCCTGATAATTGCAAAGGATGTTTATCAGCGCCTGACGCGCTCCGTCAATGCTCGATTCCGAGAGCGCGCGGAGCTTATCCCACGCAAAAATCACATTGTAGCCGTCAACGAGCAGGTATTCCTCGCCGTCATATTTCGGAGCCTTGGTGTGCTTGTAGGGGTTCGGCTTCGGAGCCGCCTGATAATGCCTGCGCTCCGAGGTGTCACGCTTTTTCACCGCTCCGTAGGTTTGCTCAAAAATCCGCATCAGCTCCTTGTCGAGCGCGAACAAATCCTCCTGCGATTTATACGCCGACAAGTCTCCCGGCTTCGCTTCGACCGCGGGAGAGCGCTCGGCAAGCACACTCGGAAGGTGCATTCGTGAGCTTATCTCATCCCACTTGACGGTGTGACCTGCTCCGTGCGAGCAGAAAACGGAGTCGCAGGGGTTCTCGACGTCACTGTCGGGATTATAGCCAAACTCGGCAATCACCTCGTCCTGATTGTGACAGACCTCATAGCCCTTGAGCGAACACATGAGCCTTCCCTCGCCGTGCGTATACTGCACGACCTCGCGGTTATAGCCGCGCATTTCAGAGACGGGAGCAACGCCGCGAAGCCGCGAGAATTCGCCGTCCGTCTCCGGCGGTTCAAAGCTGCCGTACATTCTCTGAACGTCAGACATCGCCCTGCCGATGTTCGCGCTCGGAACATCGAGCGTGAATTCATACACCGGCTCGAGCAGAACGCTCCTCGCGCGGCGCAAGCCCTGTCTGACGGCTCGGTATGTAGCCTGTCTGAAATCTCCGCCCTCGGTGTGTTTAGCGTGAGCTCTGCCCGACACAAGGGTGATTTCCATATCCGTAATCGGCGAGCCGGTGAGCACGCCGAGGTGAGTTTTTTCCATAAGGTGAGTGAGAATCAGCCTCTGCCAGTTGCGGTCGAGCATGTCCTCGCTGCAATCGGTGCCGAAAAGCAGTCCGCTGTTGCGCGGACGCGGCTTGAGCAGCAGGTGAACCTCCGCGTAATGCCTGAGCGGTTCAAAATGCCCCACTCCCTCAACCTTGTCGGCGATTGTCTCTTTATAAATTATATTTCCTTCGCCGAAGCTGACCTCGATTCCAAAGCGCTCGAGGATAATACTGCGCAGAACCTCAAGCTGAATCTCGCCCATCAGCCTGAGCTGAATTTCGCCGAGCCGCTCATTCCACACAACCCCCAGCTGAGGATCCTCCTCCTCAAGCACGCGGAGCTTTGAGAGCGCGGTGTGCGCGTCAGTATCCTCCGGGAGAATCACGCTGTACGTCAGCACCGGCTCGAGCACCGGCAAATCGGAATCCTCCTCGGCGCCGAGCCCGTCGCCCGGATGAGCAAAGGTAACTCCGGTGACGGCGCAGACCGTCCCTGCCGAGACCTCCTGCGGCGTGGTGAACTTATCGCCGGAATAAATTCTAATCTGGTTGACCTTTTCCGCCGAAGCATTGCCGGGGCTGTCGAGCACCTCCTTGACGCGGAGTGTGCCGCCGGTGAGCTTGATGTGCGTTAGGCGGTTGCCCTGATTGTCCTCGGAAATTTTGAACACCTTGGCGGCAAATTCGTCGCCGCAGTCAGGCATTACAGTGAGCCTGTCAAGGCACTTCATGAACTCCCCGACGCCGTCGAGCCTGAGCGCGGAGCCGAACATACACGGAAAAACCCTCCTGCGCAAAACCGCGCCGGCAATCTCGCCGTCACTGAGCGTGCCGTTCCTGTCAAAGCTCTCTAGCAGTCTGTCGTCGCACAGCGCGAGATTCTCGTCCAGCTCGTCAGTATCTCCGAAGTCAACACAGCGGTCGCTGAGCCTGTCGCGCAGCTCACGCATCACCGCGCCGCGGTCAGCTCCGTCAATATCCATCTTATTCACAAAAACAAAGCACGGAATCTCATACCGTCTGAGCAGCTTCCAGAGAGTTTGGGTGTGGCTCTGAACGCCGTCCGTGCCGCTGATTACAAGGATTGCGTAATCGAGCACCTGCAGCGTGCGCTCGGTCTCCGCCGAAAAATCAACGTGCCCGGGCGTATCGAGCAGCGTGATGTCCAAATCTCCGAACGAAAGCCTCGCCTGCTTTGAAAAAATCGTAATTCCGCGCTCGCGTTCAAGCCGGAAGGTGTCGAGGAAGGAATTCCTTCGGTCAACCCTGCCGAGCTTGCTGATGCTGCCGGAAAGATAGAGCATAGCCTCGGACAAGGTTGTCTTTCCCGAGTCAACATGAGCGAGAATGCCAACAGCAATTTTCTTCAATCCGGACACTTCCTTTCTTCTGAAATTTTATCACGAACACGCCGGAATAGCAAGAGCGCAACTGCATTTTGCTGCTCGTATCCTGTGTGGTTGTTGTTGCGCGCCTTACGGAGCAGTTTCCCATAAACTAAACAAGGCACTTGAATATAGCACGCCGTTGTGATAAAATACATTCAGACTTAACAAGGGAGCGATTACTTTGAAAAAACTCACCGCGACTATTCTGGCGGCTGCCATTCTCGGCGCGTCGGTTATGGCAGGCTGCAGCTGCACGCCCGGCAAGCCGGCGAACACCGCAGGCAGCTCATCATCCGCATATAGCTACTCAAAAACATGGTCGGCGCTGTCACAAGCTGAAACAACGATGTCAAAGCAGGAGCAAAGCAATTTTCAAGCCGCCGCGCAAGGCTACGAAGCGCTCCGGCTCACCCCGGTATCATTCGTCGCGACGCACAAGTCGAGGGGCGACATCTACCTCTGTCTCGGCAGTCAGCCGGGCTCGGACGTTCCCGGGGCATGGTGCTTTGTCAGCATAAAGGACGGCAAGGTCGACGCGGTAAAGGATATCGACGTAAGGGACGTCAAGGTCAGAAAATACTCCGCCGGAGCTGACGCGGATTACGCCGCGCACGAGGCTTCAACCCCGGCAACGCTTGACACAAAGCTCGAAGAAGCGCTGCACTCGGCGCTCAAGGCTCAGGGTAAAAAGGACTGCACACCCCTCGCGATTCTTGCCGACCACGTCATCAAAAACGGAACGAACTTCCTGATTCTGGCTCAGTCCGAGACCGACGGCAAGCTCACAAACCGCGTCATCACACTTTTCACGGACAACGGCGAAGAAGCTGTCCTTCTTGACGACAGAGAGCTCGACCTAATCCAATATTTTTAATTTCTACCCTTTTGGCTTGAGTGCTCCTATCAAGGGTTTGGTTTGGGCTGTGACAACTGCTCCTATCAAACGCCCTTTAAGTTGAAAGTTGAAAGTTGAAAGTTGAAAATTGTGGTCGGGCAGACAGGTCGGCGCGTACAAAAGCGCCGGGTGCCCGACCATATTCATATGCTGCTTGCGCAGCAAGCATAAAAATTCGGTCGGGCAGACCGAGCCTTCCCTTGGGGGAAGGTGGGCGATTCGCTTGCGAATCGGTCGGATGAGGGACTACTTTTCCGATACATCTCAGTTTATTGTTACAATAACCAACATTTAACAGAAACCGTGATATAGAGTAAAGAATACTCCTTATCAAAAGCACTTCTTGCAAAAACGTAGTCCCTCATCCGTCAGCCTACGGCTGACACCTTCCCCCAAGGGCAATGTCAACAACTTAAGCTTTATCGTTTTGATGGTA
>CAMHHL010000045.1 GCA_946184925.1 uncultured Clostridia bacterium
AAGGGGCTCTGATATGATATCATATACACAATAAAAGGAAAGGAAGCGATAGATATGGCTTCAGATATCAAAAAGAATATTAAAGAAATTGAGAACACTGCCCTCAAGCCGGGCGAGCTGTTCATGTACGGTCACTGCGATGACAACGGTGAAATCAACGCCGGCATATGCTGTGAAGAAGCTGACCTTGAAGCAATCGAGAGCACACTGCAATACATCATGATGCAGACAGCGAGAGTGCTCTATGACAGCAACTCCGAGCTCACCAAAGACGACATAACCGAAATCCTGTTCACAGACCTTTTCGGAAGCCTGAACCTCTTTGTTCAGGAGCTTGACCATGACAAGGACGAGGATACCGTAAGAGCAGAAGCCGCAGAGCTTCTCACTGACTGCTTTGAAAACTTCGACTTCTACGACGACTTCGAGTAGTTTATTATCTCTACCCTGTTACTTGAGTGCTCCTATCAAACGTATGGCTTAGGCTGTGACAACTGCTCCGAACCAACGTCTGCAAAGGTAACGTTTGCGCTGTGTGTTTAACTTACTATCAAACGACCGGGAGCCTCGGTTGCCGATTTCTACCCTGTTACTTGAGTGCTCCTATCAAACGTTTGGCTTGGGCTGTGACAACTGCTCCTAACCAACGTCTGCAAAGGTAACGTTTGTACTGTGTTAGAATATTCCGCACTATATAACAAATTAAGGTCTTAAAATATCATAGAAAAATTACGGAGCTGCCGCAAAAGCGGCAGCTCCTTGTTTTATTATGGGAGTTATTTGAGATATGATGTTGTTTCGCCGATTTTGCCGTCGATACCGGTAAATCCGTCAGCGCAACATACATAAACACGCATATTCGCTTTTCCGAGTGAACCTACTGTAAGTGTTCCGCCTGTAACGTTCTGGACGTCACCTGTAACAGCGTCAATATACTTGCCGTTGGGAATACCCTTGAAGGTTGCTCCGCCGCTGATTGCGACGCAAGCGAGGGAATCAACACTCTGCGAAGCGTCGGTAAAGCGTCTGATATAAGCCATATTGCCGCTTACGTGGCTGCTGTCTGTTGTGTACTGTCCTTTCTGGAGAGCAGGAATCGCACGACGGATAGCGTTGAGCTTTGTAATATGCTGACAAAGCGGCTTCTGGAGAGTTTCGGCAACAGTGCCGTTGGCAGTAAACTTGCTGAAATCATTAGCGGTTACGCTGCCCTCGAGATAGTCACCGTAGTATGCACGGCAAGTCTCCGAGAGAGGAATGTTCGGTCCCTTGTCGATGATATTACCCTTGCCGAACTCAACCTCGTTACCATAGTAGAGGCACGGAATTCCGCGGAAGGTAAACATGAGGTCAAGGTTCTCAGCCCAGGCGTCTGTGCCGCCTGCGTAGCCCTCAGCCTGACCGTTGTCCGGTGAGTAGTCGTGAGACTGAACATACATAACATTCCATGTGGAATCGTTGAAGTATTTATCCTCAGCCTTAGCCGCGCCGAAAGCGCCGCCTGCAGTATCAAAGCACCAGTGCATTGTGAAGTCAATGGCGTTCATTCCGGAAGCCTTGCTGTAGTCGGTGCTGTGATATGTAACACCGTTAAGCAGGGCGTTGGTTGAGGTGGGCTGACTTGAAGTGCTGTCGTACTGCTTGTAGTGGTCAAAGGTAAGGTTCATGTTATCGTTGACCGACTTGGCGTCAGTATTGTCGCTCCACTTGTTCGCCCATGTGTCGGAATTCTCCGCCCATGTATAGAACGGAACGGACTCCTCGGCGTGGTCGCGGTACCATGTCTGAGAATAACGGCAGCAGATTTCTCCGAACATGAAGAAGTCCTTATTGCCTGCATCCTCGGCAGCCGCGAGAATCTGCTTGTTGTACATCATATTGAGCGAAAGTCTCGGAATATGACGGACTGTATCGACACGGAACGCGTCAACGCCCATATTGATGTATTTGGAATAAGCGTCTACAGTGTACTTGGCAACAGCCGGATTCTCTGTGTTGAGGTCAACGCAGTCGCCGGCAATCTGGGCGAACTTACATGTCCAGTCATCCCAGTTAAGGCTCTGGAAATAACCTGTATGCCAATAGTTGTTGGAATTATACTTGTCGGAAGTGCTGACCTTTTCCATGCCGTAGTCGACATCGTCGGGGTGAGTTCCGGTTGAGTTATTTTCCCTGATTGTGGTGTTCTTCATCAGGTTCAGACGAGCGTCATACTGAAGCTGAGGCTTGAGAGCCCAATACTCCGCAGGAGTCTTTACACCTGCGATGTCAAGAAGCTCCTTTGTCGGGACAAGGCTGTCCTCAAGGCTTGACAAATCCGCGTCATAGTCCTTCTCGAACTCATTGCAGAGATTTGTTTCGCCGAAGTTGCCGGTATGGTTCCAGACAACGTCCTGAACAATCTTCATGCCCTTTGCGTGAGCGGCGTCAATTAAATCCTGATAAGTGAAGTCAGAGCTTTCATAACGACAGTCAACCTTTTCGAAGTTGATTGCGTGATAGCCGTGATAATCATAGCCCGAAGCGTTCTCAACTACAGGAGTAATCCAGATGGCAGAGAAACCGAGAGCCTTGATATAGTCAAGCTTGTCGGCAAGTCCCTTGAAATCGCCTCGCCATGCCGGGTCGGTGTCGGGGTTGCCTGCCTTGCTGTCATCCCAGCAATGGACGTTGTTAGCCTTGTCGCCGTCATAGAAACGTGTGGGAATGACAAAATAGATAGTTTCCTCACGGAAGTCAATATCCTCGGCATCGTCACCTAAATCGGGGTTCTTTGAACGCCAGATTTTATTTTTGTACCACCATTCACCGGTGTTGCGGGTAAGCTCGGGAGTGAGCTGTTTGCCGTCCTTGTCGGTGAAGAGCATATTGACCTTGGTGAGTTTATCGAATTTATAGGTGTACCAGTCGTCGCCCTGAGAAGTGTCCTTGGTCATCTTTACTCCGGGGTAGGCTGTTTCGATATTGTTCGGAAGAGAGTTCCAGTAGTAGATATACGGTTGAACGTTTTCGCTTTTGAAGTGAACTGTAATTGAAGTCGCTTCTTCCGCTGTACTTGTCTCATCCTTGTTCGCCGCGTTAACGGTCAGAACACAGGCAGAAGCCATAAGCATAAGAGTAAGCAGCAGAGCGACGATTTTTTTTGTGCTCATATGACGCCTCCAGTATTACTGTGTGAGAGTTGAAGCCATACCTGCAATAAAGTACTGAATCTGTGTAGCATCCTTAATGCTGATATAACCGTCATGGTTAGTGTCCGCAACAGTTGTGTCGATGGAATCAATCATACCTGCAACGTGCTTCTGGATAAAGGTTACGTCCATAATGTTAACTTCGCCGTCGTGGTTAGCGTCGCCGAGACGGAACTGGGAACCGGGAATTGTCGGAGTAGTCTCAGGCGGTGTCGTCGGTTTCACCGGCTCGGTAGTAGGATTAACCGGAGCTGTCGGCGGCTGTGTGGCAGGTGATGTAGCCGGAGCAGTAGTCGGTGTAACAGGCGTTGTCGGTGTGGGATTGGTCTGCTCATCAATTACTGTTACGCTTGTGTAGGTGTATTCCTTGGTAACGGTTGCATTGTAGGAATTCTGAACGAATGCCTTGACAACATATTTACCGAGCTTTGTGGGTGTGTAAGTATAGGAATTGTTCGTTGTATAATAAGCAATATTTGTCTTGCTGTCAGGCTCGGTGATAAGGAACTTGTAGAACAGCTTGCCGTTGCCGGTGTGACCGCCGAGAGCGTCCATTGTGAAGGTTACGGCTGTGTTCTGCTTAATCTGAGCTCTTGTTCCGAGAGTGTTCTTGAACGCCTTGATGAAAGCTGTCTCGAGACCTGAGGGGTCGTTGACAGTGAAGCTGAGCGAGCGAGTGTTGGTGTTGCCTGCTGTGTCATAAGCGTCAAGAGTGAGCTTGTAGGTGCCTGCCTTTGTCGGAACCCATACTACAGATGAAGAAGTGGATTCGGAAAGAACAGCGCCGTCAGCCGAGAACTTATAAACTACTGTGCCTGCAGAGGAAGTAGCGTTAGCTGAGAGAACAACCTCGCAGCCTGTGTAAGCCGGAGACTCGATGTCTGTTGCGAAGGACTTAATCTTCACCGGGCTCGAGGAATAGGGCTCCCACTGATTTGTGGAGTTGTTGTAAATCTGGCTGTCGCCGGGGAATGTCATATCAGGTGTCTGATTGTTGCCGCTTGCGCTAAAGATAACGTTGGCGTACTTTTTGGAGTAGCTGTATTCCCATACACCGTCGCCGATGCTTGTCATTGCAACGCCCGGCCATGCAGCGTTCTTGTCGTTCTCGCTGTTCCACATATAGCAGGTTACACTGCCCCAGCCGGCATCATTCTGACAGTAAACAGTGCCTGCGCCGCCGGAAGGAGTTGTGGGCTGCGGTGTTGTGGGCTTGTCGGGGATTACGGGTGTGTCGCCGCTGTAAGCCGACCACGAAACATTGAACTTGCCGTCAGCGCTGTCGGGCTTCGCAATCTGGCCGCCGCCCGGGAATGTGAGGTCAGCAGACTGAGCGCCGCTTCCGTTGTTGAAAATGACATTTGCATAATCGCCGGAAGCATTGTAGTACCATACGTCGCCGTCCGCCTTTGTCATGGCTTCGCCGGGCCACTCATGGTTTGCTCCGCTGGAGCCTCCCCACATGTAGCAATAAACAGTTGAATAATTGGTCACAGAGTTGTCAAAATAAACAACGCCTGTTGCGGCAGATGCTGAAACGCCCGCGATTATCGCGCAGGATGAAACAATAACTACCGCGAGAATTAAACTGATAAGTTTAATTGCTCTTTTCTTCATAAAAAATTCCTCCTTGCGTAAATCTCAAAACTTCCCATTCTTTCTGAGTATAAATTTACACATATAAATTATATCAAAAAATCAATATATTTATTTTCTGATACAGAATAATAAAGCTAGTCAAATTGCAAGAAATTTACTCATTTTTTTGTTAAAAATTCACGAAAAGAAATCCCTCTTTTCAGAGGGATTTTAGGCTACATATTCAGTTTTCCCCTTTAATTTTATCCCAATAAGCCTTGAACGCCTGCTCGGTCTTGTTGTCGCCGAACTCATAATAACGCGTTCCGACGAGACTGTCGGGAAGGTATTGCTGCGGAACATAGTGGTTAGGATAGCTGTGAGGATATTTATAAAACTGACCCTTGTTCGGGTTGTCCTCGCCGTCAAAATGTTTGTTCTGGAGCTGTCGGGGAATGGGGCCGCCCTTCCCCGCTCTGACGTCGGATATAGCTGCGTCAACAGCGGAAATTCCCGAAATCGACTTTGGCGCGTTGCACACCATAATCACTGCGTCGGCAAGCGGAATTCTCGCCTCGGGCAAGCCTACCTTCAAGGCTATTTCAACACAGCTGTGGACTATAGGAAGAATCTGAGGATACGCAAGCCCGACGTCCTCGGCGGCGCAAACCATTAGCCTTCTGCACGCAGACGGAAGGTCGCCTGCCTCGAGCAAACGCGCGAGGTAGTGCATTGCGGCGTCCGGGTCGGAGCCGCGCATACTTTTCTGGTACGCTGAGACGATGTCATAATGCTCGTCACCGTCCCTGTCATATCTGACAGCTGACTTCTGGGTTAGCTCGCGAACTGTTTCGAGAGTGACAATCCTACTGCCGTCAACGACAGGCGAAGCGAGTACCGAGAGCTCAACCGCGTTCATCGCCTTGCGGACGTCTCCGCCGCAGGCTGTTGCAATATGACGGACAGAGTCGTTGTCAATTTCAATTTTCGTTCCCTGTTCCTCGGCCAGGAACTCAATACCGCGCAGAACTGCGCGTTCAACCTCGTCCGGCTCAACGCTCTTGAACTCAAAAACAGTGCTTCGCGAAAGAATCGCGTTATAAACATAAAAGTAAGGATTCTCGGTGGTGGAAGCAACAAGCGTAATTTTTCCATTCTCGATATACTCGAGCAAGGTTTGCTGCTGCTTTTTGTTGAAATACTGAATCTCGTCGAGATACAGCAGCACGCCGTTCATGCCGAGAAGAGTATCGGTGCTCGCGAAAACCTCTTTGATGTCGGAGGTTGAGGCGGTTGTGCCGTTGAGCTTGCGGAAGTTTTTGTTAGTGAGCTTGGCTATGTAATTCGCGAGTGTTGTCTTTCCTACACCTGACGGGCCGTAGAAAATCAAGTTCGGAATGGTTCCGCTCTCAATTATTCTTCTGAGCGGTTTGTCCTTACCGAGAAGATGCTTCTGTCCTACAATATCGTCAAGCGACTGCGGACGCATTCTGTCAGCTAATGGGGATGACATCGGGATTCTCCTTTATGCAAGTTCAGGCGGACAAGAGTCCGCCCGAAGTTAATTATTCATAGAGAGGATATTTTGCGCAAATCTCCTCGACGCCTGCTCTGACCTTGTCGGCATTGCCCTCGAAATCCTTGAGGACGAGGGTGATGTACTCGGCAATCTTGTCCATGTCGTCCTCCCTGAGACCTCTTGTCGTAACGGCGGCTGTGCCGATACGAACACCGGAAGTAACAAACGGAGAGAGCGGCTCGTTGGGGATTGTGTTCTTGTTGACTGTGATATAGCACTCGTCAAGGCGAGCCTCGAGCTCCTTGCCGGTTACGCCCGTGCCGCGGAGATCCATAAGCAGAACGTGGTTGTCTGTACCGCCGGAAACCAGCTTGTTTCCGCGCTTAATAAGACCGTCGGCAAGAGCCTTGCAGTTCTTGACAATCTGCTCGGCATACTGCTTGAACTCGGGCTTCATAGCCTCGCCGAAGCAAACAGCCTTTGCGGCGATTGTGTGCATGAGAGGACCGCCCTGTGTACCGGGGAAAACAGCCTTGTTGATTTCCTTGGCGTATTTTTCCTTCATGAGAATAAGACCGCCGCGCGGACCGCGGAGTGTTTTGTGGGTTGTTGTTGTTACAAAATCACAATACGGAACCGGGTTGGGATGAACTCCGCCGGCAACGAGACCTGCGATGTGAGCCATATCAACCATAAGGTAAGCGCCTACCTCATCGGCAATCTCTCTGAGCCTCGGGAAGTCGATGATTCTCGGATAAGCGGAAGCGCCGGCAACGATGAGTTTGGGCTTGCATTCCTTTGCAATCTCGAGAACCTTGTCGTAGTCAATGTAGTGAGTTACGTGGTCAACGCCATAGGAGACGAAGTTGTAATACTTACCGGAAATGTTGACAGGTGAACCGTGAGTAAGGTGTCCGCCTTCGGAAAGATTCATTCCCATAACGGTATCGCCCGGCTCGAGCATAGCAAAATAAACAGCTGTGTTCGCCTGAGCGCCGGAATGCGGCTGGACGTTGCACGCCTCGGCTCCGAAGAGCTTGCAGGCTCTGTCTCTGGCAATATCCTCAACAACGTCAACGCACTGACATCCGCCGTAGTAACGCTTGCCCGGGAGACCCTCGGCGTACTTGTTGGTGAGAACGCTGCCCATAGCAGCCATGACAGCCTCGCTGACGATGTTCTCGGAAGCAATGAGCTCAAGGTTGCGTCTCTGACGCGCAAGCTCATCCTCCATGGACTTGCCTACCTCGGGGTCAACCTTCTTCAAAAGTTCGATGTTTGCCATTTCTTTCATCTTAAACTCTCCTTATGTAAAATTACCTTCTCACTGATTGATTTCCCTTACTCTTTCAATCAGCGCATACATATCATCAAGCGCAGACACTCTTCCGGCTTCGTTGCGGAACTGAGCCGCTCCGCGGAAGCCTTTGAGGTACCACGCAATTTGTTTCCTTGACTGGAGCATTCCCATGCGCTCGCCCTTATATTTACAGACGAGTTCAATATGCTCCGACATTATTCTCAGCTTGTCCTCGGTTGAGGGAGCTTTGGTTATAATTCCTTTATCGAAATAATCGGTCAAAATCCTGAAAATCCACGGATTGCCGAGGGCTGCACGGGCTATCATCACGCCGTCACAACCGGTTTTGTCTAACATTTTCTGAGCGGAAGCAACATCCCTGACATCGCCGTTGCCGATTACGGGAACGCTTACCGCTTTCTTAACAGCTTTGATTATTTCAAGGTCGCACTGCCCGGAATAATACTGCTGACGGGTTCTTCCGTGAACAATCACAGCATCGGCGCCGTTTTCGGCACAAATGCCTGCAACCTCGACTGCATTCACACAGTTTTCGTCAAAGCCCTTGCGGATTTTGACGGTTACGGGAATATCAACCGAATTTTTGACAGCACTGACAATCTCTCCGCATAGCGAAGGATTCTTCATCAGAGCGGAGCCGCAGCCGTTGTTCGCGACCTTCGGAGCCGGACATCCCATATTGATGTCGAGGATATCCGCACCGGCTTTAACAGCCAGCTTTGCGGATGACGCCAGAATATTGGGCTCGTTGCCGAAAAGCTGAATTCCGCACGGATGCTCGTCCGGCGCAAGCTCCATGAGCTCAAAGCTCTTTTTGTCTCCGAAGCTCAGCGCCTTTGCGCTGACCATCTCGGTCTCGGCATAACCGGCACCGAAGCCGCGGCAGACCTGACGGAACGCCATGTCGGTAATTCCGGCGAGCGGTGCGAGGAAAAACCTCGTGCCGAGTTCAACATTACCTATCCTCATCAGCGCCTCGTGGTGTCGCTGTAGGGATTATACTTGCGGTTGTTGTAGTAGTTATCATTAAGCAGGTGTTTCTGACCTGTAATCTTGTTTCCCTCGTCGTAGCGGTTCTTGCCTCCGCCGGTATAGTAGCTTGTCTTGTTGCTTATGATGACAATGATGACGGCAAGCACGCCGATAATCACGCACGCCCAGCTGACAAAGCCGTAGGTGAGGTCACCGTCCTCGCCCTGTGTGACGGTAGGAGCAGTCGGCTCGGGGCCGGAAGGGGCTGTCGGGAGCCAGTCGTCCTCGTCGCCTACCGCTGCGACGGTTTCGGTCTCAGGCTCAGTCTCGACATAATCGGTCTCGGGTTCAGTCTCTTCATAGGTCGGAGCAGCGGTCTCGGGTTCCTCATATGTGGGTTCGTCAGTGGGCTCCTCATATATAGAATCGTCTGTAGGCTCCTCATAAGCAGTGGCATCGGTAGGTTCCTCGTACGCCGGAGCGTCGGTGGGTTCCTCGTAGGCAGGCTCCTCATAAATATCCGGAGATTCCTCATCGGCGAACGCCTGAAATGTCGAAAAAGCCAACAGAAGCGAAACAAGAGCAAGTATGATAAATTTTAAGGCTGATTGTTTGAACTTCATAGAATTAACCTCAAATTCCCCTTTGTTTTTCCGTTTGACAATTTATTATAGCAAATTATGTGTTATTTTGCAATACTTGGGCGAGAGCTTTGCCTAATAATTTTCCCGAATACATGGCTTCGTCAAGGGTATTAGAGTCAGTTCCGACCTCAATCAGCAGTGAGCCGGTGTTGACATCCATGTTGTAGACGAACCACCCAAAGTCAAGTGGACGCGTCATTCCGCTGTATTTATTCTCGCACATCTGCTGCAGCCTGAGCGCAAATCTGAGGTTATAGCTCCAGTCCGGAAACTCGAGCTCACCGTCGGGGTCATAGCCTGCCATTATCATAATCTGAGCCGCTTTTTTGCCTTTATATGTAAATGTTGGCTTGACCTTGTATTCATCGGAGCCGATTGAATCGCGGTGAATATCGAGCGTGACCTTTATTTTCGGATACTTTTTGAGGTATTCGTCAACTGTATCCCGACTGCGGTAGTAGGAACCGGTATAGGTTGAATCGTGGAGTGTGGTGTCGTGCACAACGCCTATTCCCTCCGCTCTGAGCGATTTCGCGATTTCCTCGCCGACACGGGTGACGTTATATCGGTTGTCTGACGAGCGCGGATAGTAGTCGGAATAATAGTATCCCACGTCACAGTCGAGATAGCTCTCGCTCGTGTGGGTGTGATAAATCAGCACTTGTACATCATCGGTTTTTTCAAGCCTGAAGCCGAGCTTTTGGCTTAAAGAATAGCCTATATTGAGGTTGAAATCCGTATTATTTTTTACGAAAAAGTTGCCGAAGCGTATGCCGTCATTGCTCAGGTTGTTTTCATAAACAGGATATTTTACCGCGCCAGGGTGCTTTGCGAAGGTATTATAATAATCCTCTGAAAAATCGGATGCAGTCGGCTTTGTCTCCGGCGGCTTTGTTGCTTTTTCGGCTTTTTTCTCGGCGGCATCAGCGGCTTTCGCAGTCTTTGGCGCGGTGTTGCCGCCTTTTGATATTGTCAGCGCCGCAGCCATGACAGCCGCGCTGTCGCTCCCGGCGTAGTCCGGAAGCCTTACGGCTGTGCAGCAAACCGCGGTTATCACAAGCACCGCCGAAACAGCGGCGTATAAAAAGCTCCGAAGCCTTCTGTGTTTTTTCAAACTATCACCTGCTTTAACATCTTAACAAATATTATGCGGACAATCGTCCGAAAATTACATCAGCGCCTCGAGCACCGACGGCTCGACGTCCTTTTGGAGCGCTGTATTAAGTGAAAGCGATATGAGTCGGCTCGCCCTGTCAACAAGCAAATCGATTTCCTTTGGCGTTACGACCATTGAGCGCTTGTCGGGGCTGAGGGCAACTTTGAGCTTTTCGGTTGTGCGCGCGTCGTCAACCTCGAGGTAATCCAGGACAAGTGTGATTGCGTCGACAACCGTAGGAACACCGATTGCGATTACCGGCACGCCGATGGAATCGCTGTTAATTTTCCGCCTGTGGTTCTGCACTCCGGCTCCGGGCGAAATTCCCGTATCGCTAATCTGAAGCGTACAGCCCAGGCGGTTGAGCCGGCGCGAGGCGAGCGCGTCAATTGTCACTACAGCGGTGGGCTTGATGTTTTTGACGATGCTCTCGATATATTCAAAGGTTTCAATTCCGGTCTGACCTGTCACGCCCGTGCTCAATACCGCAACCGGGCGAAGCGAATCAAGTCCCGTGCTTCGTGCCAGTTCGCCGCTGATGTGGCGTGTGGCAAGGATTCTGGACACGCTCTTGGGGCCGAGAGCGTCCGGGGTTATCTCGATATTCCCAAGACCGCAGACGAGCACAAGTCCGTTCACGGGCAGCAGACGTCTTATCTCCTTCCCTATAACTCCGATTTTGTCGTCGGTTGCGAGGAAATTGTCCGTCATCGCCGGAACATCGACAGTGATGTAGGTTCCGATTTCCTTCCTGAGTTTTACGCTTGCCTCGTGAGTCGTGACCTTGAGACTGGATATTTCCATTCCGCACTCGCTCCGGCAGGAATACTCAACTCCCGAAACATCCTCTCCGGCAAGCTCTCTCGCCTCGACAGCGAGGTCTGTTCTTCTTTCCATATTATTTCACTTCCCTTGTTATTATCCGTTATTTACCGCTTTATATACTGATTTTTTGGCTTCAAACGCTTTACAATATATTTATTTGTTGATATAATGTAACGATAAAGGTGATATGAATGAAAAGATATACAATAGCGGCACTTCTGGCGCTTATATTGCTTCTGTCATTAGGTTCGGCGATCTCGGCAAATGCAGCCGAAGTAAACTATTCGGCAACGAGCGAGGAAAGCGCCGGCAACGAAACAGAAACAACCGAAGATCCCATTGATGACAGTCTCCCGGAAAAGTATAACTCCAACGAACTCGGCTACTGCACAAGCGTAAAGAATCAGCTTGGCAAAATCTGCTGGGCATACGCGTCGGCTGCCACATATGAGAGCTATCTTCTGAAAAACAACATATTCAACTCGGAAATCTCACCCGACGCGCTCGACCTTTGGGGAACAACTCAGGGAAACGGGCTCGGCTGGCAGAGAAACACATACGAAGCCGGATACACATACATCTGCCTCGGTAACTTCACAAGCTGGAACGGTCCCGATACAGTTCTCGGAGAAAAGGTTCCCTACGGCGTAACGGCGGCAAGGTATCTCAAACGTGAGAACCGCGACGAAATCAAGCGGGCAATTATGAACAGCGGCGGAGTCTGCGCTAACTTCAACTCCGACAGTCTCGGATATAATCAAGACAGAACCGCTTTCTTCATGCCGGAGACGAGCCGCAGCATTGTCGGCCACACCGTTGAGATTATAGGCTGGGATGACAACTACGCCAAGGAAAACTTCAACGGAAGCTTCAAGCCGTCCTCCGGCGGAGCGTGGCTCTGCAAAAACAGCTGGGGCGAAACATTCAACTCGCTCGGCGGATTCATGTGGATTTCCTACAATGACTACTATCTGTTTAACGACGAGTGCTTTCCGCCAAGCTTCAGCATCGAGAAAACCATGAATATAACCGAAAACGACAGCATCTATCAGAACGAAATCTACGGCGCTACCTACGATTTCAGATACGGAGAAGGCGACAACAAGGTATACTTCAATGTTTTCGATTTCAATGAGAGCGGAAATGTCCTGAACAAGGTCGTGTTCAACACCGCTTCCGTCGGAGCGGAATACACTGTTTATTACACACCTGTAGACGGCAACGGCGTTCCCGACACGGACAAGAGCCGATGGTCTCAGCTCGGCAGCGGTGTTGTGGAATACATCGGATACACCTGCTGCGAATTTGATGAAAAAACCGTTTCGCGCGCGAAGGGTGCAATTGCCGTTGAAATTGACACCTCAGCACTGAACGAGGGTATTGAGGACGAAGCTCAGAAAAAAGAAAACACAATCGGCGTTTCGGAGTGGCTGAGAAATCAGACCTCACGCGAGATGATATTCATTTCGCAGTGTGTACCCGGACAATGCTTTTTCATGGAAAACGGCGAGATTAAGGATATTCACAACATCTATACCGACGAGTTCTTTGACGAAATCGGCGGAACCTTCGTAATCAAGGCAATTACGTGCGGAACCGTTGAAACCAATCTGCGCGGAGACGTCAACCTTGACGGTGTTGTTGATATTTCGGACGCGACGCTGATTCAGAAGAATATTGCCGGAATCACGAACGAGCTGGGCGACGACCAGCTCAAAAACGCCGACTTTAACCAAGACGAAACAATCGACATTATGGACGTTACGGCGATTCAGAAATCATTGATTTCATAATTTCGACTTACCACCTACAACTTATTTTCAAACAACTGAGGGCGGCTCATATCGGATGCCGCCCTCAGTTTTATTTCATATATTCCATGGCGCAATAGCCTGTTACGCCGTTGTAGGTTGTTCTGCCCCAAATTCTCTCTCCCACCGCGACTGTGTCGGAGACTGTGACAACGGTGTTGTCGGGAATCACGTCGAGAACCTCTGCTGAAAGCTCAGCGTATTCTCTGAGGTTCAAGCCGTCGGGAGCCGAGACAGTCAGCTGTTTTTCCGGAGTTCTTCCGGGGCTGAAATCGTCAAGGTAGATATATCCCTGAAAAACCCAGTCGGGATTACCGGGATTGTCATCACTGACTTTTGCAGTGCTGAGATAAAAAGGAGTTCCCTGATAGGCTGAGTTTGAGAAGGTTATCACTCCGTCCTCTATGCTCTCGACTACAGCTACATGTCCGCCGTACCGATTGTCAAAGCACGCGATTGCTCCGAGCTTTGGCTTTGAGCCGTAGCGATAATAACCGGCGGATTTGTTGAAAGAAAACCACTTCCCTGCGTCGGCGGTGCAAAGGCGCGGAGGCTCACCGAGCAGTTCATAGGCTCTTCCCCACGCATATGCGGTACAGTTTGGGATTCCGTAGCCGCTTGTGTAAAAAATATTGTCCTCATAGAATTCACGGTCTGAGAACTCAGGCGCGCTGAATCTCGGAACAAAAACTCTCTCAATTCTGCCGTAGCCGACTGTAACGCAGACTGTCGCGCAGATTAATCCGGCAGCGAGCAGCAATGCAAAAACGGCGCGAAGGCGCTTGTTGATACAGATAAAAATTACCACCTTTTAGAAGTTTTGCTAATATTATGTGATAATTATCAGAGTTTATTCCGTTGTGCAAAAATTTCGGCTGCGATTGTTTACTTTTGAACTTAGAAATATTATAATTGGAAATAGAATGTACAATGAGGTGAAGGATATGGATTTTATCAACAGACCGATAGACGCGGCAATTCAAATCGGGATAGCGCTTGTGATTGCAGTTGCCGGATTTTTCATAACAAAGCTGCTTGTTCATCTGGTGGAAAAGGCGCTGAAAAAAACGTCGATGGATGATTCGCTGATACTCTTCTTCAAGAGAGTGACGAGGATTGTATTCTACTGCGTTTTTGCTATTGCGGTTTTGACGCAGCTTGGAGTTAATCCAACCGGGCTCATTGCGAGCTTTTCGGCGGCGCTCGTCGCATGCGCTCTGGCACTCAAGGACAATCTCTCAGACGTTGCGAGCGGAATCATTATTCTATTCACAAAGCCGTTCGTGACCGGCGACTTCATCGTTTTCGGAGAGCATCAGGGCTATGTTCAGAAAATCGACCTCATGCACACCATCATCCTGACCTACGACGACACCGACGTTGTTATTCCGAACCGCATGCTGACTACTCAGCAAATCAATAACTACACGGCGCACCCGGAATACAGAGTTCAGGTATTCATCCCGATATCATATGAAACTGACCTTGACAGAGCGAAGGAAATCATCCTCGACACCATGCTGCACGCTGACAAGGTTATTCTTGATAACGAAAAATTCACCCCGAAGGTAAGGCTGGAGCATTTTCAGGAAAGCTCGCTTGAGATAATCGCGAGGTGCTACGTTAACTTTAAAGATTATTGGCCGGTTTATTATTACCTGACAGAAAAC
>CAMHHL010000046.1 GCA_946184925.1 uncultured Clostridia bacterium
GTTTACCTCCAAAGGACCGATTATCTACAAGCAGGTTAGAGTTACGACATACAACCGGAGATTCAATATTTATAAATTCCGCAGTATGATTGTTGACGCCGACAAGGTCGGAACTCTTGTGACGGGCTGTGATGATCCCCGTGTTACCAAAATCGGAAAAGTTCTCAGAAAATATCGTCTGGACGAGCTTCCTCAGATTATCAATGTTCTCAAGGGCGACATGAGCATAGTCGGAACACGTCCCGAGGTTCCGAAGTATGTTGAAAATTACACCGATGCAATGTACGCCACGCTTCTCATGCCGGCAGGTATCACAAGTCTTGCAAGCATCAAGTTTAAAAATGAGGACAGAATGCTTGAGCAGAGCACGGCGATTGACGAGGATTATGTCAACATTATCCTTCCCAAGAAGATGCACTACAATCTTCTTTATATAAAGAGCTTCGGCTTCAAAAACGACCTTTATCTTATGTTCAAAACCGTTCAGGAAGTATTATTCCACTGATTATTTCATATGTTACGCAGGAGGTGAGTAAAGTGTCGGGTCTAAAGACAAAGCTGAAAAACCCTTCTAATTTTAGAATTCTCTATATTATTACACTTTTTCTCACAAATCTGACATTCGTTCAGGTTCCGGCGATTCTTTTTGCGGTATTCCTTTTTTTCTGGGGGATTTACCTCGTCCGTTACAAAATCAAGTATCAACACTGCTTTGACACATTGAGGTTTTCCGTATGGATCGTCGCGTTCCTCGCGATGAATGTGCTCACCCTGATGATTAACATCACATGGGGCACGCTTTACACGATTGTCATGATACTCCATGTGAGTATCTGCTTTTTCTGCTTCTACGGAATGCACACAGAGGAAGGACTCAACCCAAAGGCTGAGCTTTATATAATCTGCAAGTTTATTATTTACGCCACCACAATTGCCGGAATCATCGGCTTTGTGCTGATGATGTTCGGAGTTAAGTTTGAGCTTAACTGGGGCGAATATGAGATTTACAAGTTTATTATTTACGAGAACAGATTTACCGGAATTTATATGAATCCGAATATGCTCGGTTTCATTTCGGTCGTTTCCATAGTCTGCTGTCACATTATTTCAAAGCACGACTTTATCGCGCAGGCTCAGAAGCCGAGAATCAGCCGAATCTGGCTTGCGCTCTGTTTGAGCACCAACCTTTTCTCACTTTTGCTTTGCGACTCAAACGCGTCGATGGTTCTTTGTATAAGCTACATTGTGTTTACTCTGCTTTTCAATTTGTTCTCAATGTCAGCCCGAATTTCCGTCAAACAGCTTTTCCTGCGCACAGCGGCGCTTCTGCTTGCGGCTATCTATGTCGTCGGCGCTGCGTTCCTGACGAGAATTGTGTGTCAGAGGGCGTTTTCAAAGCTGCTTGCTCCGGCTTCCACTATCAGCGAGGACGGCACGATTGAGGAAATGACGCCGGAAGAGGCTATTTCCTTTACTCACGAGAACGGAACGCTCGACAGCGGACGAATAAAGCTGATTCAGGAGAGCTTCAAGCTTTTCAACATTTCGCCGGTATTCGGAATCGGCAGCGGCAACATCATTCTGTTCAGTCAGAAGTACGGAAGCGGAACGCTCAAATTCAATTATCATAACCACGACTTGCACAACGGCTATCTGACCGTGCTTGTTTCAACCGGAATTGTGGGATTTTTGTTGTTCGCGATATTCGGGCTTAAATTCGGCAAGCATATCGTTGTGAACCTGTTCAAACGACAGAACGCCGGCTCTCAGGATATTCTGCCGTGTCTGTTCGCGTTCTGCTGCGCGTATCTGCTATATTCTCTGTTTGAGAAGGCGCTGTTGTTCGACATAAGCTTTATGGTAATGTGGTTCTGGTATATGATTGGTCAGTCCGCAATGTACCTCAAAAAGTACGAACCGATGTCCGGAGAGTATTATAACCTGCGCCGTCACAGAATTCCGCGCCATATGTTGTAAAACATCTTGTTATTTTTCATAAATATGATATAATGTACCGTAGGGAAACCTGCGGTACTTTTGATATACGGGAGTTTTTCCGTATTTCCGGGACCGTTCTGCAAATAATATTTGCGGGTGATTTTATGAAACTGTTTATAAAACGCGATAAAACCGCTGATGATTCTCTGTTCGTTGTTTTTGACGAGGTTTTAAACGAGAAATATTATGTTACAAAGCCCGGTTCTTCAATTCTGATAAAGGACACCGGGATGAATACCGTTGCGAAAATCAAGAGCCTTCCGCTCCCGTCGCTTAGGGCGTATTCGCTGACTGCGTGCGGACGTAACATCAAGTTTTTCATGGGCAAAAAATGTTATTTTTACGGAACATCTTGGAGTATCCGCGGAAGTATTCCCGAAAAATCGTTTGATATTATAGACGGCGACAATTCTATCGTAGCCACTCATTCCAGACGATTCGGCAAGTCCGGCGACGGCTATGAGCTCAATGTGTACCCGGAGCATTGCGAGCTTTTGTGTGTAGCAACGGCAGTTTGTGTTAATCTCGGCGTGACGGCTGATTGCCTCAAGCCGGTTACTGTATAAAAACTTTTCGGAGGTTATTATGGATAAGCTTTTAAAAATACTCAGCCAGAACAGCAGCTTTTCAAACAAGGAGCTCGCGATGATGCTCGGCGAACCCGAGGATTATGTTGCCGCTCAGATTAAGGAATACGAGCAGGCGGGAATTATCCGCGGCTACAGAGCGATTGTAGACTGGAACAAGACCGAGGACACCGATGTCCGCGCGATGATTGAACTCAAGGTAACTCCGAGAAAGGAAACAGGCTTTGATGAGATTGCCGCTCAGATTCTCGAGTTCGAAGAGGTTACTTCCATGTATCTCATGGCGGGCTCGTTCGATTTTGCCGTTTTCATCAAGGGCAGAACCATGCAGGATATCGCGTCCTTCGTCGCCAGAAAAATTTCATGTGTTGACGGAGTTGTCGCTACCGCGACCCACTTTATGCTACAGACCTACAAGGTCGGCGGAATGAACCTTCTCGACTTTGATGAAGAGGACGGAAGGAGTCTTGTCCTTTGATTGATTACGATTATTTTATTAATGATTCGATAAAAAGCGTCAAGCCGTCCGGAATACGCAAATTCTTTGACATTGCTGTCGAGATGGACAACGTAATCTCGCTTTCAATCGGCGAGCCGGATTTCCAGACGCCGTGGCACATTCGCGAAGCCGGCATAACCTCGCTTGAGCGCGGAAAAACCTGGTACACGCCGAACCGCGGTTTTATCGAACTCAGACGTGAAATTTGCAAATACTACAAGCGTCGCTTCAATGTTGAATATGAGCCCGACACTCAGGTGCTTGTCACTGTCGGCGGCAGCGAGGCGATTGACCTCGGTTTCAGGGTGCTGCTCAACGAGGGCGACGAGGTTCTCATTCCTCAGCCTGCGTTCGTTTGCTATGAACCGCTTACGGAGATGGCAGGCGGCAAACCGGTTATTATCGAGACGAAGGCGGAGAACCGTTTCCGTCTTACTGCGGAGGAGCTCGAAAACGCCATAACGGACAGGACAAAGCTTCTTGTGCTGCCTTATCCCAACAACCCGACAGGCGCGATTATGGAGCGTGAAGACCTCGAGGCAGTTGCAGAGGTCTGCAAGAAGTATAATATTTTCGTGCTGTCCGACGAAATCTACGCGGAGCTTACATACGGCGGCTTCAAGCATGTTTCGATTGCCGAAATAGACGGAATGCAGGAGAGAACTGTCGTTATCAGCGGCTTCTCAAAGGCTTACGCCATGACCGGCTGGAGACTTGGATATCTTCTCGGGCCTGTTCCGATTGTCGAGCAGATGACAAAGCTTCATCAGTACGGCATTATGTCTTCGCCGACTACCGCCCAGTACGCCGCGATTGAGGCACTGCGCAACGGCGACAACGATGTAGCGAAAATGTGCTCCGATTATGACGTAAGGCGCAGACTGATTGTCGGCAAGCTTAATGAAATCGGGCTTACTTGTTTTGAACCGCTCGGAGCGTTTTATACCTTCCCGTGCATCAAATCAACAGGACTTTCAAGCGACGAATTTGCGACAAGACTGGTCAAGGAAAAACGAATCGCCGTCGTTCCCGGCACCGCCTTTGGAAGCTGCGGAGAGGGCTTTGTGCGTATTTCCTACGCTCAGTCTCTCAATAATATAAAAATCGCACTCAGACGCATCGAAGAATTTACAGAGGAACTGAAAAATGAAGGTTAAGGTTCAGGCGCCCGCAAAAATTAATCTCTCGCTCGATGTTCTCAGACGCCGTCCCGACGGCTACCACGATGTCAGCATGGTTATGCAGACTGTCAGTCTATATGACTATGTTACGGTCGAACAGACCGAAGCGGACGGTATAGAAATCATTTGTGACTATCCCGGAGTTCCGTGCGATGAGCATAATATTGTCCACAAGGCGTGTGTTGCTTTCTTTGCCTTCACAAAGCTTCAGCCGACGGGGCTTCTCATTACTATTGAGAAGAACATTCCCACTCAGGCAGGGCTTGCCGGCGGAAGCGCCGACGGCGCTGCGGTGATTCTTGCACTGAACAAACTTTTCTCCGCTCACCTAAAGGAGAGCGAAATGTGCGAAATCGGTTCCAAAATCGGCGCTGACGTTCCGTTCTCAATCGTTGGCGGCACAAGGCTTGCAACCGGAACCGGGACAAGCCTCAAGAAAACCCACTCGATGCCTAAGTGTGACATTGTAATCTGCAAGCCGGATTTCAGCGTTTCAACCGCTGAGGCGTATTCACGTATCGACAGCGCCAACCTGAGTCATCCTGAGTTCACCGCCGAGATGGTTAAGGCAATCTATTCCCATGATTTGTGGATGATTACTTCCTCGATGTTCAACGACTTTGAGCTGGCGCTCGACCTCGACGGAATAAAGGACATTAAGAAAATAATGCTCAAAAACAAGGCTCTCGGCGCATGCATGAGCGGCTCCGGCTCGGCTGTTTTTGCAGTGTTTAACAAAACCTCAAAGGCTGAGAAGTGCCTGAATGCACTTCGCGAGAGTTACGATAAGGTGTTCCTCTGTCAGCCGACAAAGGAAGGCTGCCGGGTAATTGAATAATTCAAATTAACCTGCCTATAATTCTTGAAAAAGAGTTAAGGCAGGTTTTCTTATGAAGAGATTATTCAAATCAATGACAGCGGCGCTTGTAATAGCGGTATTGTTTTCCGTGATTCCGTTTTCAGCTGACTGCCGCAATCTGACTGACGACGTTTTCCGCTTTCATATTCTCGCAAATTCCGATTCGGGCTCAGACCAAGCCTTAAAGCTCTATGTCAGGGACAGAGTGCTCAAATACACCGAACCGCTTTTTAAATCATCACGCTCGCGCGCCGAAGCCGAGCGAAAGGCTATGGAGAATTTGCAGCAAATCGCGAATGCGGCTCAAAAGGCAGTGTACGAGCGCGGCTATAATTATCAGGTCTGCGCTGAGCTCAGAAACATGCATTTCGACATAAGGAATTACGGCGATATAACAATGCCCTCGGGAGATTATGACGCGCTGAGAATAACAATAGGCGAGGGTAAGGGGCACAACTGGTGGTGCGTGATGTACCCGTCCCTCTGCGTCGGAGCGGCTTCGGATTATAAAGAGCTCCGGAAAAAGACTTCCTGTTCCGAATATGAGGTCATGACCGACAAAACTGTATTTCGATTCAAAATCGTTGAATATTTTCAAAATATTTGCTCTTTTTTCTCCTAGTACCTTTTAACGAACATCAAATATGATAGAATTATCATATACTCATTTTCATACTAACTGTACAGAGGTGAATTATGCTTCATCTGATTCTCGGAAAAAGCGGCAGCGGAAAGACAACCGCCGCATTGAATATTATTGCCGAACTCAGAAAAATCGGCAAAACAAAGCTATTGATGCTTGTCCCGGACCAGAGCTCTTTTGAGACTGAAACGTCCTTTCTCGAGCTTCTCGGTCCCGATATGTGCCGCGACGTTCTCGTTTTCGGCTTTTCGCGGCTTTGCGACTATGTGTTCAATCTCACCGGAAATCTTCCTCAAAACGTGATTGACGACGGAGTGAGAAGGATAATAATGAGCCGCGCGCTCGCTGAGGTTCAGGATAAGCTCGAAATCTATTCTTCAACAAAAACAAGAAGGTCAGTCCTTGACCTTATGCTTCATTCGCTCTCCGAGTGCCGCAAGGATAATATCTCAACCGATATGCTTCTCAGCGCTGCCGGGAACGTCGGAAGCGACACTCTGCGCAAAAAGCTTCGCGAGACCTCGCTTGTGCTCGACGCCTACAAATCCGTCCTCGGAGAAACACGCGTCGATCCGCTCGAAAACCTCACCCGTCTGCGCGATATTCTTTCCGCTGACAATATTTTTGAGGGCTACACCATCGTTTGCGACTCTTTCTCCGGCTTTACATATCAGCAGCTTGAGGTGCTTGAGGTTCTTATGCGCGGCAGCGCCGAGTTTTATGCCACAATTTGCCTTGACTATGAGCGTCGCCATGAGGAGCTTTTTGCGACAACAAACAGAACTCGCAAGGCTCTCATAAGGCTGGCTAAAAGAAACTCCGTTCCGGTCGCTCCGCATACAATTCTCAGTGATTTTAAACGCTCCGAAAAAGAAGATATTTCTTTTTTAGAAAATAATATTTACAGGCTTGACGACATCTCATACAGCACTACAGCGAAAAATATCGAAACCTATACAGCTTCGAATATCTACGGCGAAGCTGACTTTGTCGCACGTACAATAAAGCGGCTCGTTGCAGAGGACGGTTATTCCTACAACGATATTGCCGTAGTCAGTCGAAACAGCTTCAAATACAACGGTATTCTTGATTTAACCTTTGAGCGATACAACATTCCGTATTTTATGGATAGCCCACAGGATATTTTTACAAAACCGGTCGTGCGCTTCGTTTGCTCTGCGCTCGACTTTATAATCAAAGGCAGGGACAGGGATTCTTTGCTCTCTATGCTCAAAACCGGACTCACCGAATTTACCGAAACGCAGATTGCCGATTTTGAAAATTACCTTTTTGTCTGGAGAATTGACAATTCCGCGCTCGGAGAGCCGTTCCGAGATAATCCCTCGGGGTTCGAACAGCTTAGCGAGGAAGATGAAAAGAAGCTTGCTGAGCTTGAAGCTCTCCGTCAGCAAATCATCACTCCGCTCGAAACTCTCCGCGCCGCTTCATCAGACTCCGACGCCGTCACAATTTCTAAGGCGATTTATGAACTGATGAAGAGCTACAAGCTTGACGCGGCTGTTGACAGGCTTTGTTCTCAGCTCGAGAGCGTCAATCTGCTTCCGCAGGCTGACGAAGAGATAAGGGTTTATAATCTTTTTATCGAGGCGCTTGACAAGCTTACCGCGGCGGCAGGAAATGAAAAACTCTCGCTCAAAGCATACAAAGAATATCTTGAATTTATGCTTTCCGACGTTGTGTACAGCGAGATCCCGCGCTATCAGGATCAGGTTTCCGTCGGAATAGCCGACAGAGTTCGTCTGAACAGCGCAAAAGTGGTTTTTGTTACCGGTGCCATTGACGGCGAATTTCCGAAAATTCCCGTCACAGTCGGCGCCTTCTCCGACAGTGAAAGGCGAGAGCTTGTCGAAAATGACATTCCGCTCACCGACAATCTTGATGAACTCGCTTTTCATGAAAAATTTCTTGTATATAGCGTGCTCACAGCGGCTTCCGAAAAGCTTTTTGTATCTACATATCAGAGCGATTATTCGGGACAGACCTATGAACCGTCGGAGATTTTCACAGAGGTTGTACGGCTTTTCCCGAATCGCCGCGATTCCTTGTTCTCAACCTGTGATGAAGCTTATTCTGTTTATGACAGGGCTCAGGCGTTTGACTATCTCGCCGCGCACTTTTTCGACAATACTCCCGAGGTTCAGGCGCTCAGGGAATACTTTGCGGAGGATGAAGAATATTCCGCAAAACTTGCGAAGATTGAATACTATCTCACAAATTCTCCAATCGGCAGAATTACACCGCAGACAGCCGAAAAACTCTTTGGCAGGGAAATCAATATTTCCGCTTCTCAGCTCGAGAAGTACAATCTCTGCGCTTTCTCGTATTTCTGCAACTACGGACTTCGAGCCAAGGAGCGCAAGGCGGCTTCTATCGACCCGATTCAGTTCGGCAATATCGTTCATTATTTCCTCGAGCACTTTCTCAGAGAAAACAGCAAATCCGCGCTTAACTCGCTTTCCGATGAGCAGATTACAAAGTCAGTCAATAATATAATGCTTGACTATGCCAATGAAACCTTCGGCGGACTCGAGGGCAGAAGCGCGGCTTTTCTGAAAAACTTCGAACGTTTGAAAATCAACATATTCTCACTGACAAAACATCTTATCCGCCAACTCGGTAACAGTGATTTCGTGCCCGTTGACTTTGAACTGAAAATCGGCAAAGACGGCGATATTCCGCCGTATACAGTCGATATCGACGCCGAACGAAAGGTTACGCTCAACGGCTTTGTCGACAGAGTTGATGAACTCAGGGACAATGATAAGAGCTACATTAGAATCATTGACTATAAAACCGGCGCCAAGACTTTCTCACTCGGTGAGATTATTTACGGAATAAATATGCAGATGCTCATTTATCTCCGTGCGATTTCGCTTGGCGGCGAGGAACACTACGGCAACAAGATAGTTCCGTCCGGAATACTGTACATGCCGGCTTCCGCTCCTGTAATTAATTATGAGGCGCTTAAGGATAAATCAAAGCTTCAGAAAAAATTTGACGACGAGCTCAGAATGAACGGACTTTTGCTGCGTGACGAAAAGATACTCCACAGCATGGACAAGAGCGGTTCCTTCATCAAGCTCAGCAAAAAGCAGCTCGATGGCGAATATTCCGACACTGTCGCCTCGGGAGAGCAGTTCGCGCTGATTTTCAACCATATTGACAACACGGTGCGCGAGATGGGCGAGGAGCTTCTCGGCGGAAATGTAGCCGTAAAGCCGCTCAAGGGTCTCGCCGACGGCTGTCGGTACTGCCCTTATGACAGCTTTTGTCTAAGGGACAACGACGGAGACTACAGATATTCCGTTCCGCACAGCGCGAAGGAAATCTACAAGATTCTCGGGGAAGGAGATGAGGACAGTGGCTAAACTGAGCTGGACGCCTGCACAGCTGGACGCAATCAATGCACGAAATGGCTCGGTGCTCGTGTCAGCTGCAGCCGGTTCCGGAAAAACCGCCGTACTCGTCGAGCGCGTAATTCAGGCTGTCACTGACCTCGATAATTCTGTTTCTCTGGACAGAATGTTGATCGTTACATTCACACGTGACGCAAAGTCCGAGATGTGCCGCAGAATTGACGCGGCGCTCTCCAAGCTTTTACGAAAAGATCCGTACAACAAGCATCTTCTCTCTCAGAAGCAGCTCCTGTACAGTGCCAGAATTTCAACAATTGACAGCTTTTGCCAGGATTTTGTCCGCCAGTATTTCTATAAGCTCGGAATCCGGGGCGACTTCCGCATTGCAGACAAGGGTGAGCAGGATATTCTCACCGAGCGTGCGCTGGACAATACTCTCGAGCATTTTTATCAGCAGGGCAGCAAGGCTTTTCTCGACCTCGTTGAACGCACGTGTTCTTATCGAGACGACAAAAATCTCAGAAAGCATTTAATCTCCGCCTTTTATTTTCTTGAGTCCATGCCGTTTCCCGAGAGCTGGCTTGACAGGATAGTTTCGCTCTATGACGTCTCCCGTGTGCGTTTCGAGGACACGCCTTATGCTGATTATATATTCGGTTACAGCTCAAAATGTGCCGATTACTGTCTTGAACTCAACCGCGTTGCAGCTGAGTATCTTGCTCAGGACGAGGTTCTCGAGCCGGCAAAGCTTGAAAGCATCAGAACAATGCTTGAAGGCGACAGACTGTTCTTAGAAAAGGTTAAAGCCTGCGCCGAAGAAAAACGCTGGGATGATGTTACGGACGCATTGTCCGGGGATTTTCCAAGATTCCCTTCAATTCGCAACTGCCCTCCCGAAAGCAAAAAAGACATTATCAAAAACACCAGAGAAATCTACAAGGCGGAGTTCTCAAGGCTTTCGGCGCTCTATTTTGCCGACAGCTCCTCAATTGCCGACACAACTGCAAAGCTGCGCCCCGTTATAAAGGCGTTTGCCGATTGTATTATTTACTTGCGCAAGGAGTTGATGAGGCTTAAGAGCGACAGAAATATCCTTTCGTTCTCCGACGTTGAGCATCTTATGATAAAGCTGCTTTGTTCCGAAAAGGACGGAGACATTGTTTTTACCGAAACCTCAGATGAGATTTCTAAAATGTTCGATCTCGTTATGGTTGACGAATTTCAGGATATCAACGAAAGTCAGGACTTACTCTTCCGTGCGATTTGCCGTGACAGGAATAATCTTTTTGTTGTCGGCGATGTCAAGCAGAGCATCTACGGCTTTCGTCAGGCTAAGCCGGAGATTTTCATCAACTACAAGGACAGCTACAAACGTTATGACAGAGTGCTGGATAACTATCCCTCAAAAATAATTCTCGACAGAAACTTCCGCAGCCGCAAGGGCATTACCAATGCATGCAATTTTATATTTAAAACTCTGATGTCGCCCTCGGTCGGCGGTATCGAGTATACCGACGAGGAAAAGCTCGTCTTTGCTGCCGACTATCAGGACGAAGAGCCCCATTCAACCGAGCTTATGCTCATTGATGTATCTGATTTGGATCCCGAGAAGAACGAAGAAGCGCTCGAAATTGAGGCTGCAAAGATTGCCGAAAGAATCCACAAGCTGATTTTTGTAGAGAAAATGCAGGTTAAGGACGGCAATACGCTCAGGAATGTTACATACGGCGATATTGCCGTGCTCCTCAGAAGCGCAAAGGGCTACAAGCGGCGCGCCGCCGCGATTTCGCGTATACTCAGGGAATACGCCATACCGAGCTTTTCCGACGAGAAAAACAACTTCTTCGATGAAAAAGAAATCAAGGTCATGCTCAATATGCTCAGGATAATCGACAATCCCTTGCAGGATATTCCTCTGCTTTCGGTGTTGATGAGCCCTATGTTCGGCTTTACCGCCGATGATATCGCTTCCGTTCGAGCTGATAACCGACGCATGCCGATTTATTCCGCTGTTAAGCGCGCCGCGTCCTCTGATGAAAAATGCAGGGAATTCATTAGCTTTACCGAACGTATGAGAACCTTGTCGGTTACAACAACGGTTGACAGGCTTATCGCAGAGATTATGCGCTCAACGGTATTCGACTCTGTTTCAGTCGCGAAAAACGGCGCAGCGGAAGGAAATCTCCGTCTGCTCCGGGATTACGCGCGTTCCTACGCCGAGAAAAGCTACAAAACGCTCACCGCTTTCATCAACTATATTGACCGCATGGCTGAGAGCGGAACTGTCCTCAGCTCAAGCGACGGTACTGCCGATAATCAGCTCAACGCTGTCAGGGTTATGAGTATTCATTCCAGCAAGGGGCTTGAGTTCCCGGTGTGCTTTCTCAGTTGCACATCAACAAAGTTTTATATGGAGGACGCTTCCGGCGACCTTGTACTCGACAGCACAAACGGCTTCGGATTCAGGTATCTTGACGGCTTAATCAAGCACGATACCGCCCAGCGCGCCGCGCTTTCCTATATGGTTACAGACTCAAAGCTTTCCGAGGAGATGAGAATTCTCTATGTCGCGCTCACCAGAGCGAGGGAGAGGCTGATTATAACTTCAACTCAGAAGAAACCGCTCGATTATCTTTCGTCACTGGAGTCGAGAATCACGTCTTATCCAATCTCTCCGTTTGTTGTCAGAGGCTTCAAAAGCTTCTCCGACTGGATTTTTGCCTGCGCGCTTGTCAATCCCAAATGTGACATTGTTCGTTCAAATCCGTCTCCGGTTCTTTCGGACAGCTTTGAGACGGATAGCTGGACTTTTGAAATCGTTCCGAAGAATTCTGCGGTTGAACCCGGGCAGACCGGCGATGAAAACCATAATACAATCGCCGCCGAGCCGGACATGGGCTATCTCGCTTTGTTAAAAGAGCGGTTTGCGTTCCGTTATCCGCTAGAGCCGCTCAGACGTATTCCTCAGAAGGTCAGCGCGTCAGAGCTTGCCCACAAGGATAACCGGATTTTCAGCAGAATTCTCCGCAAACCCTCGTTCCTCTCAGACGAAAAGCCCACGGGAGCCGAAAAGGGCTTGGCGTTCCACCGCTTTTTAGAAAAATGCGACTTCAAAACCGCCCGCGCTGATATCCGCACCGAAGCAGAAAGGCTTGTTGCATCACGTCAGCTTACCGAGGAACAGCGCGACTTGCTGGACACCGCGAAGCTGGAAGCTTTTTTCGCCGGTTCGCTTGTCAGCCGGGTGTTGAACAGCGAAGGCTTTTTCCGAGAATATACCTTTACGGTGAAAATAAAAGCCTCGGACTTCAATCCAGAGATTGAGCCCGAGGTAGCGGAGCAGGAGCTTGTTATGCAGGGCGCTGTTGACCTTGTGTTCATCGAAAACGGTTCACTTGTGCTTGTGGATTATAAAACCGACAGGGTAGGGGATGTTTCCGCTCTCGGAGCTATGTATCACCGTCAGCTTGAGCTCTACCAAAACGCGCTTGAACAGATTTTCCAAAAGCCCGTAACCGAGAAGATTATTTATTCAATTCATCTCGGAGAACAACTGAATTTATCATAATTGATTTTGCAGCGGCCGGTTGTATACCGGTCGCTGCGATTATAATATAAACTTATGTCTGAAGAAAAAGCCTTGACAAAAACGGTTTACAGTTGTAAACTATATTTAAGGTTACAGATGTAAACTAAAGCAATTGAGGTGATAGAATGAAAAAGGAAATTAACATTTCTGAATCCGAGTGGCTTGTAATGGAATATCTCTGGAGCAATCCTTTGGTAACGATTACCGAAATCCGAAAAGAGTTGTCAGCGAACGGCTGGAGTGACTCAACAATAAAAACCTTAGTGCGAAGGCTTGTGTCAAAGAAAGCTATAGCTATTAACAATGAGGCGGCAACCTTCCGCTACTATCCACTTATTTCTCAGAATGAATGCCGGCTTAAGGAAACAAGGAGCTTTATAAACCGTGTCTATGACGGTTCTGTCAGTATGCTCGTCACCAATCTGGCGGCAGATTCAAACTTAACCGATAAGGAAACCGAGGAGCTGCTGGCTCTCATTGAAAAGATGGGAAAGGAGCAGGAAAAATGAAACATCAACTTCTTGTCGACTGGTTATTAGGTCTTGCTCCTAAACTCAGTCCGACTTACATTACATACAGTTGGCTGATACATACCACAATCTATGTAACAATTACCGCGCTGTTCATTATTCTGTTCAAGCAGATTTTTAAGAACAGACTGAGAGCAAAATGGCATTTTCTCATATGGGCAGTTTTATTGATCAGATTTATTGTTCCTGTTTTGCCTGCGAGCCCTGTTTCTGTTTTCAATACTGTAAAGGTAGACGAAAACGTGATTGAACAAAGCTCCTATCAATCTATCGTTTCACCTTCGGATGAGGATACTGTTAATCCCGACGAGGATCATTATACCGATGCGCAAGGGTTGCATAAGATTATAGAAACCGAACAAAACATTGACAATCACAATAGTGAAACTAATTCAGGCTACACGATACCGATAGATGCCATTATTACATATGTCTGGCTTGGCGGTATGATCATTTTACTCGGCTACTTCATA
Source organism: uncultured Clostridia bacterium (assembly GCA_946184925.1). Taxonomy (GTDB): domain Bacteria; phylum Bacillota; class Clostridia; order Oscillospirales; family Acutalibacteraceae; genus Ruminococcoides. The sequence continues at coordinate 13,737 of CAMHHL010000046.1, forward strand.
ACTGTCCTTGCGATTTACAGACATACGCTAAAGAGAAGTCGCAGAGAATACGACAACTTGGCTTTGCTTGATAAATGTAGAAAGCGGCTCCATATAAAGAGAATGGTTCGGGTGTATTATGCGGACACAACGCCTATGCTGATCGGACTATTCAAGCCGGCAATCTATGTGCCGGAAGGATTAAAAGATGCGGAGCTTGAAGCAACACTTCTGCACGAACTCAATCACATGAAGCACCTTGATGTTCTGTGGTCAGCGATTGCAACCATCGTGTTATGCCTTAATTGGTTTAACCCAATTATCTGGATTAGCTTCTTTATGTTCAAGCGTGACCTTGAGGTCTATTGCGACGATCGAACGTTAAAGCACACCGAAAACAAACAAAGCTACGCTATGTTGCTGCTCAAAACCGCCACGTCACGTAAAAAGTTTGTTATCGGAACTACCTCTCTGCAAAGCGGAGAGGCGGATGTAAAGCGCCGCATACGTTATATTGCGAAGTTTAGAAAACCTTCCGTCGTTTTAGTCTCTGTTGCGGTTATTCTGAGTGCGGCTATCGCAGTGTTATGCCTGACAAACGGTATAAACAGTGAAAGCTTGGTAAGCGTGAAGCTTTACTCAGACGATGTGCGTTACACGTTTAATGTAAGCAAGGACAAAAGCTTTTCGGTTAATAGGTCAGTCGATAAAAATGAGTATAATATTTCATCTGCAGATAAGACTATTCAGCTATCGGATGATGATTATAATAAAATAAACAGTGC